>JBBSAF010000058.1:0-11720 GCA_038252525.1 Tepidisphaerales bacterium | reverse complement strand
TGTTTTGTGTGGGGGGTGTGGGTTGTTGGGGTTTGGTTGTGGTGGGTGGTTTTTTTTGGGGGGGGTTTTGTGTGTGGGGTGGGGGTTTTGGGGGGTGGGGTGTTGGGGTTTGTTTTTTGCGTGGGGGGTGGGTGGGTGTGGGGGGTGGGGCGTGGGGGGTGGCTTGTTGGGGGTTGTGAGTTGAGCGCGGGGCGGGCGGGAGCCGGGCGTGGGGGGACAGGCGGAGCCGTGGCGCTTCCGCGACGAGGGGAGTGACGCGCCGCAAGTGCGGGGGAGCGGGGTTTGACGAGGCGCCCGCGCCGCGACGGACATGGGATTCGCATGGTCATTGGATTGCTCGCCATCTCGAACTTCCGCAACCGCCGGGTGCGGTTGGCGTTGACGGTCACGGCGATTCTGCTGTCGGTGTCGCTGGTGGTGGCGGTCACGAGCGGGTACGCCTCGATGCACGCCGCGGCGCAGCAGTATTTGCAGCGTTATCTGGGCAACACCGACGCGACCATCACGCGGGGCGGGCAGCCCATCGGGGAGGATATTCTGGCGCGGATGGCGGCCGATCCGGCCGTGGCCGGGGCGGTCGGGCGGTTGGAGTTCGAGAGCCGGATCATCCAGTTCGGCGAGGAGGACCACGGGGCCATGGAGGGCTTGGCCGCCCAGGTGATCGGGATCTCGCGGCCGGGCGACAGTCGGGTGGATTCGATGGAGATGAACGCCGGGGGGTGGTTCGAGACCTCCGAGGGGCGGCTGGCGGTCATCGACCAAATCGCGGCGGAACGGTTGAAGGTGGGGGTCGGGGGAACGTTTCCGCTGCCGACACCGGACGGCCCGGTCGATTTCACGGTGGTGGGGATCGTGCACAAGCCGACCATCCTGGCGTCCAAGCAGCAAACGATTTACGTGCCGCTGGGGACGCTGCAACGGCTGGCGTTCCCCGGCCAACCGCCGTCGGTGACGCGCATCCTCATCGACCTGAAGGGACAGAACGATTTCGAGGGCTTCGCCGAACGCTGGAAGAAACAGCTTGGCGCCATCGATCCGCGATTCAAGGTGCGTTTGGCGAGCGATTCGCGGCAGGAGCTCGACAAGAACCTGCAAGGGTTGAAGGTGATGAGCTACCTCGGCGGCATGGTGTCGATGCTGTCGGCAACGTTCATTGTTTTCTCGGCCCTTTCGATGGGGGTGAGCGAGCGTCAGCGGACGTTGGCGATGTTGCGGGCGATCGGCGCGCACAAATCGCAGATCGCGCGGCTGGTGGTGCTGGAGGGGCTGGTGCTGGCGGCCTTGGGGTCGGTGATCGGGGCGCCGTTGGGGTATCTGTGGGTGAAGCTGTTGGCGATGCGGTTCGACACGTTCTTCAGCGCCGGGGTGATGCTGAGTTGGGGCGGGGTGATCCTGGGCGTGGGGGGGTCGCTGGTCGCCGCGCTGGCCGCGAGCCTGTTGCCGGCGTGGAGCGCCAGCCGGGTCAGTCCGCTGGCCGCGATGAGTCCGCTGGCCGGCGCCCGTGCCAACCAAAGCGGCGTTCCGTGGCGGTCGGCGTTGGTCGGGCTGATCCTCATGAGCCTCGATTCGCTGGTGCTGTTCGGCCCGGTGGTCGGGCTGCTCGATCGGTTGGGCGTGGCGGATCCGATGGGGCAGTCGCGGGTGGTGCGGTTCTATTCGCATTTCGCGGTCGGATTGCCGGGGATCATGATCGGGGCGTTCCTGCTGGCGCCGCTGTTCGTGTGGTTGCTGGAGCGGGTGCTCGGCCCGGTGGTGTGTTTGATTTTGGGCATCCGCTTCGCGTTGCTGAGGCAACAGCTCACCAGCGGCATCTGGCGGGCGGCGGGGACGGCCGCGGCGTTGATGGTGGGGCTGGCGACGCTGATCGCCATGCAGGTGCAGGGGAGCACGTTCCTGAACAGTTGGCGGTTGCCCGACAAGTTCCCCGACATCTTCGTGGTGAGTTGGTTCGGGCCATTGTCGCCGCAGCAGCAGGAAAAATTGGAAAGCGTTCCGGGCATCCGGCGGGGCGAGGTGATGCCCATCGCCATCGCGGTTCCGAGCTTGTGGAAGAACGTCTTCGCCGTCGAGGGCGCCGATGTGCTTGGCAACGCCACGCTGTTCGTGGGCGTTGATCCGGGCAAGGCGTTCAAGATGATGGAACTGGACTTTTTGGAGGGCAACGCCGTCGACGCGGCCGCGATGTTGACCAAGGGAAGGCACATCGTCGTGACCGACGAGTTCCGACAGCTTCGCCGGCTGCACGTCGGCGACCCACTGACGCTGGAGACCACCAAGCATGGCCCGCAAGACTACATCATCGCCGGGGTGGTGTGGTCGCCGGGCATCGACCTGATCGTGGGGATGTTCGACATGGGACGGCAATTCGACCAGCGCACCAGTGCGACGGTGTTCGGATCGCTGGCGGACGCGAAGGAGGATTTCGGGGTGGATTCGGCGTATCTGTTCGCCGCCAACCTGGAATACAACGTCGAAAAAACCGATCTGCTGGCCAACATCCAGTCCACGTTGGGCAAATGGGGAATGGTGGCGGGCGATGTGCGTCAGATCAAATACAACATGCAGCAGGGTTTCGCCAAACTGCTGCTGTTGGCGAGCACGGTGGCGTTCGCGGCGATGGCGGTGGCGTCGCTGGGGGTCACCAATACGATCATGGCGTCGGTGCGGAGCCGGCGGTGGCAATTCGGCATTCTGCGCGCCATCGGGCTGACGCGCGGGCAGTTGCTGCGGCTGGTGCTGGCCGAGGCGATCCTGCTGGGTCTGGTGGGCGCTACGTTGGGATTGGTGGCGGGTCTGGACATGGCGATCAACGCCAAGGCGTTGGCGACGGCGATACTGGGGTTGGCGCCGCCGCTGAGCATCCCGTGGGGCATCGTGGGGCTGGGATCGGGGATCGTGATGGCGATCGCGCTGCTGGCGAGTCTGTGGCCGGCGATCCACGTCTCGCGGGCCCAGCCGCTGAATCTGCTTCAAGCGGGGCGTTCGGCGGCGTGATGCGGCCGGCGATGGGCGCCGGATTGGACGCGGGGCGTTCGGCGGCGTGATGCCCGACGCGTGGCGCCGGCGGCGTGATGCGGGCATCGATGGGCGTCGGCCTGGAGTCGGCGCGCGGGGTGTCCAAGGCCCCGGTCGCCCCGGTCGCCCCGGTCGGCTTGCCGCGGGCGGCGACTTCGACGCGGGGCGCGGGATGATCAGGAGGGTTGTGCCCCCGCATCCAGCCACTCGCGGAGGCGGTGGACCAGTTGACGGGGCTGGAGGGGTTTGGAGAAGAAATAGGTGGCGCCGGCGCCGTGGAGGGCGTTGAGGTTTTCCATGGAGGTGTCGCCGCTGACGACGACGATGGGGATGTGGCCGCCGAAGCGGTCGCGCAGGGATTTGGCGACGGCGAGTCCCGAGACGTCGGGCAGGTGGATGTCCACCACGGCGGCGGAGATGGGAAGACCCTTGGCGGCATACGCCATGGCATCGCCTCCGGTCAGGCAGGCGTGGGTGTTGAAACCGGCCTGTCGCAGCACCGCGCCCAGGGCGCGGGTCATGGCTTCGCTGTCGTCGATGAGCAGCACGCAACCTCGCGGGTCGGTGGCGATATCCACGGCATTTCGGGTCGATTCCAAGGTCACGGAACAACTCCTTCATCACGTGCGGCCCGACCGGCGGATCGCCGCGTCCCGCGGTGCGGGGGTTGCGACGGCGCGATCACCGCCATGGGCGTTTCCCATTGGAAAGATCATCGAAGCATAGAAAAGTTTCACCCCTTGGGGGCAACCGGCAATCTTGTCGCACCGGGGGCCTTGAACCTCCCCGTTTCTCGGGGGATCGCGCGATTTGGATTGGCGGGGCCGGTGCGGGGGCAAGCCGTCTCATCGGAGGCGTTGACCCAGGGTGCGGAGGAGGTCGAAAGCGGCGACGGGGGTGAGCTGGTCGAGGTCGGCGGCGCGGAGTTCCGCCAGGACCTCCGGGGCGGGGTCGGCGAAGAGGGGGAGCTGGTTGTCGGGCGGGCGGCGATGTTTCTGGACGGCGCGGGACTGGGCGACATGTTGTACCGACAGTTCGTTGAGCAATTGGCGGGAGCGCTCCAATACCGTTTGGGGGATGCCGGCGAGGCGGGCGACGTGGATGCCGTAGGAGCGGTCGGTGCCGCCCTCGACGATGCGGTGCAGGAACACCACCTGGTCTTCCCATTCGCGGACGGCGACGTTGAGGTTGCGAACGCCCTTATAGCGGGTCGCCAAGTCGGTCAGTTCATGATAGTGGGTGGCGAAGAGCGTGCGGCAGCGCACGTCGGCGGCGATGTGTTCGGCGATCGCCCAGGCGAGGGACAGGCCGTCCAGCGTGCTGGTGCCGCGGCCGATCTCATCGAGGATGACGAGGCTGCGCGGGGTGGCGTTGTTGAGGATGTTGGCCGTCTCGGTCATCTCGACCATGAAGGTCGATTGCCCGGAATGGATTTCATCGCTGGCGCCGATGCGGGTGAACAGGCGATCGACCAGTCCGATTTCGGCGGACTTGGCCGGGACGTAGGAGCCGATCTGGGCGAGCAGCGTGATGAGTGCGACCTGGCGGATGTAGGTGCTCTTGCCGGCCATGTTCGGTCCGGTGATGAGGAGCAGCGAATCATCGGGATCGAATCGCACGTCGTTGGCGACGAAATCGGCGCCGAGGCGGGCGTCGAGGACGGGATGGCGACCATCGACGATGGCGACGGCGCGGGCTTCGGTGAGCGTCGGGCGGCAATAGCGGCGCTCGCGGGCGAGCAGGGCCAGACCGGCCAGCACATCGAGGCGGGCGAGGGAGTCGGCGAGTTCCTGGAATCGGGCGATGTCCGGCAGCAGGGCTTGGCGGATTCGCTCGAAAAGGGCCTGTTCGAGGGCGATGGACTTGTCGCGGGCGCCGAGGATTTCCTCCTCGAAACGCTTCAGTTCCGGGGTGACGTATCGCTCGGCGTTCTTGATGGTCTGTTTGCGGGTCCAGGCGTCGGGGGCGCGGCCACCTGGGGCCTTGGCGCGCTGGGCCTCGGTGATCTCGATGTAGTAGCCGAAGACCTTGTTGTAGCCGATCTTGAGGTTGGGAATGCCGCTGTCGGCGGCGAGTTGGGCTTGGTAGGTGGCGAGCCACTGTTGGCTGTGGTCGGTGAGCTGGTGGAGGCGGTCGAGCTCGGGGTCGAAGGCGTCGGCGATGACGCCGCCCTCGCGGAGGTGGGTGGCGGGATCGGGTTTGATGGCGCTACGGAGGTAATCGCCCTTTTGAGCGGCGAAATCGCGCAGTGATGAAAGTTCAGGGGCGACATCGGCGCCACGCGCAAGGGATTGCAGGGCGTCGAGCAGATTGGGCAGCGACAGCAGGCACTTGCCCAGGCCCGACAGATCGCGCGGGCCGGCGCGGGCGACGCTGAGCCGGCCGATGATGCGCTCGATGTCGCATACGTCGTTCAGCCTCGAGAGGATGCGGTCGAGGGCGCTGGCGTCGTCAAGCAGGGCGGCGATGGCGTCCTGGCGAGACCCGATGTGTTCGGCGTCGCACAGGGGGAATCGAACCCATTGGCGGAGCAGCCGGGCGCCCATGGCGGTGCGGGTGCGGTCGATGACGCCCAAGAGCGAACCGTCGGCCGAGCCGGATCGGAGGGTGCGATCGATTTCGAGGCTGCGCCAACTGGACGGGTCGATGTTGAGGTAGCGCTCGGGCAGGTGTCGGCGCAGGGGGCGCAGGTGGGCCACGTCGTCGCGCTGGGTCTCGCGGAGGTAGCTCCAAGCGGCGGCGACGGCGAGAATGGCGGGATCGTCGTCGTCGAAACCGAACCCCCCGCCGTGGCCACGCCCCATTGGCGGCGAAGCTGCTCGGCGGCGTGATGGGCGGTGAATTGCCAGCCGGGCCGGACGGTGACGGCGCCGGCGCCGAGCGACCCGATGCGGGCGGCGATGGGATGGGGCTGGCCGGAGGCGAGCTCGGGGATGAGGATTTCGGCGGGGCGCAGACGGGCGATCTCATCGAGGATTCGCGGCTCGTCGGCGCTCATGGCGGTGACGGCGCCGGTGGAGAGTTCGATCCAGACCAGCCCGGTCTTGTGCCCGGCGGCTCGGGTAAGCCCGGAGGCCACGGCGGCGAGATAATTCTCGGCCCGGCCATCGAGCAGCGGATCGTCGGTGAGTGTGCCGGGGGTCATCAGCCGGACGACCTCGCGGGAGATGGGTCCCTTGGCATTGGCGGCGTCCTCGACCTGTTCGCAGAGGGCGACCTTGTGTCCGGCGGCGATCATGCGTCGGAGGTAGCCGTCGACGGAATGGAAGGGAACGCCGGCCATGGGAATGGCGTCGTCGGCGTCGAGGCCGCCGCGCGAGCGGGTGGTGAGGGTGACACCGAGGACGCGGTTGGCGGTGCGGGCGTCCTCCCAGAACATCTCATAGAAATCGCCCATGCGGAAAAAGAGGATGTAGTCGGGATATTGGGCCTTGAAATCCCGATATTGGCGCATGGCGGGGGTGAGGGGGACGGGGGCGGATTGGCTTTCGGACTTGTCCATGGGGATGGGTTGAGGGTAAGAGCGGCGATGCGGGGGATCAAGGGCGCGAGGGTCGCGCGAGGGTCGTGCGAGGACCGCGCGAGGACCGCGCGAGGGTCGTGCGGCGGGGAGCCGCATCCGCGCGTGGTATGGGTCGGCGTGCAACCAAGGCAGATTCATATCCAGTCACGGCCGCCCCCGTCGGCGGCATCGCCGGTCGGCCGCGGGGGCGCCGACCGGATTATTACATCGCCTATTTTGTGTTCTTATCGCGGGGTCGCCTGGGCCCCGTCCGCGGGACATCAGCGGGCGAAAGTGGGTTTGGGGATTGTGAAAACCACGCTTCGCGCGCCCAACTCGCTTCCATGCGACCCAGCCGGGGGCGAAAGACGGGGCCGAGGCGGTCCCGCGACAACAGAGGCGGCTTATGCCCTCCCCTGTTTCCGTCGTCCAACCGGTACGTTGACAGCATTGGGCGAGGCGTCTCGGCGACACGAAGAACGCGCCGCCGAAGCGCGATCAATCGACGGCGTCGGGGGATTCGCCGAGGTTCTTGGGAATGCTCAGCTCGTCGAGCTTGCGATACAGGCTGGAGACGCCGATGCCCAGGTGGCGGGCGGTTTCGGATTTGTCGTGATGGTGGCGGCGGAGGGCGTAGAGGATGTGCTGGCGTTCGAACTGGCGGAGGGCCTCCTTGAGATCCTCGCCAACCTCGTCGGTGATCCCCTCGGTGGAGAAGGGGAGATCCTCGACGCCAATCTCGCGGTTCTCGGCGAAAATGACGGCCCGCTCGATGACGTTCTCCAGTTCGCGCACATTCCCGCGCCAGGGGTGGTTGAGCAAAGCCCGCATCGCGCCGTTGGTCACGCCGGGGATGTGGCGGTTCATCTGGCGGGTGTATTTGTCCAGGAAATGGTGGACGAGCAGCGGGATGTCCTCCTTGCGCTGGCGCAGGGGCGGCAGCGTGATCCGCACCACGTCGAGGCGGAACAGCAGGTCCTCGCGGAAGGTTCCGTCGGCCACCATTTTTTGGAGGTCCTGGTTGCTGGCCGCGATGATGCGGGCGTCGACGGGGCGGGGCTGGGTGTCGCCAACGGGGACGACGGATTTTTCCTCCAGAACGCGCAATAGCGAGCTTTGGACGCCCAGGGGAAGGGTGGAGATTTCGTCGAGAAAAAGGGTTCCGCCATTGGCGGCCTCGAAATAACCGATCTTGTCGCGCATGGCGCCGGTGAACGCGCCGCGGCGGTAGCCGAACAGCTCGGATTCGATGAGGTTGTCGGGGATGGCGCCGCAGTTGACGGCCAGGAAGGGTTTTTCACGGGTGAGTCCATTGTAGTGGATGGCGCGGGCGAAGAGCTCCTTCCCGGTGCCGCTTTCGCCGACGATGATGACGTTGCTTTTGACGGCCGAGAGCTTGCGGACGGTGGCGAAGAGGCGGGCCATGGACTGGCTGGCGCCGACGAGGTTGTGGAAGGTGCTCTCCTCGGCGAGTTGGTCGGTGACGACCTTGCGGTTGCGCGACATCTCGCCGAACTCGAGAGCGCGGGCGATCTTCATGAGCACATCGTCGAACTGCACGGGCTTGAGGAGGTAGTCGTGTGCGCCGTCGCGCATGGCGGCCACGGCGCTTTCGACGGTGCCGTAGGCGGTGAGCATGATGACCGGGGTCTGCGGGGCGATGCGGCGGATGTGCCCCAGCAGCGTCAGCCCGTCCATCTCCGGCATCCGCACATCCGACAACACCAGATCGACCGGCCCGCGCAACAGCCGCTGGTGCGCCGCCCGTCCGTCGGCGGCCTGTTCGACGGCGTATCCCTCCTCGGCGAGCAACTCGGCCAACGACTCGCGGAGCACGGTCTCGTCCTCGACGATGAGAAGGGTCTTGGGCATGGGATGAAAGATTAGTGGCAACGGCGTGGAAATGGGAGGGTTTGACGCAAAGTTCCGACTTCGACGCACCAACGAACGCCGACGGCGATACGATGTTCCGCCATGGTGACGTTGCCTGTCCGGCGATCGGGCGATCGGCATCCCCGTCCTTGCGGATTGATTTGGACCTCGCTATCTACTTTCGGCGGATCGATCCTTCGCGGGAGTGAATGCAATGGCCGATACATTGTCGGAGGTGGTGCCGTCGGCTTCGGCGACGCAGAGCAATGCCCGGCCGTCGGGCGGGGAGAGAACGCTCCCCTCGGCGGCGCTGTTGGGTTGGGCGTGCGTGATCGGCGTGGGCGGCGGGGTGCTCGGAAGCGTGTATTACTTCCTGATGTCGGCGGGGTTGCGGTGGGTGTGGGGCGCGGGGGTGGGGATCGAGGTCGCGGCGGCGCCGATCCACCTGGGGTTCCGTCCGATGATCCTGTTGGTGACCACGCTCGGCGGGCTGCTGGTGGGGTTGTCACTGAAATGGCTCGGCTCGCCCGGCGAGATCGCGGCGGTGGTCAACAACATCCACATGGAGGCCGGCCGGATCGACCCGCGACAGACGCCGTCGATGACGGTGGCGTCGCTGCTGTCGATCGTCGCGGGGGGCAGCGCCGGCCCGGAGGCGCCGCTGGTGCAGATCATCGGCAGTTTGGGCAGTTGGC
The DNA here is from genome assembly GCA_038252525.1 of Tepidisphaerales bacterium. Lineage (GTDB taxonomy): Bacteria > Planctomycetota > Phycisphaerae > Tepidisphaerales > Tepidisphaeraceae > JBBSAF01. The sequence goes on along the minus strand of JBBSAF010000058.1, from coordinate 2,636 downwards.
TGGGCGACCGACTGCGCCTGCGCGGGGAGATGGTCCGCACGCTGACGTTCTGCGGCATGGGGACGGCGCTGGGGGCGTTTTTCGGGGCGCCGCTGGGGGGCGCGCTGTTCGCCTTGGAAATCCCCCACCGGCGGGGCCTGGAATACTATGAGGCGCTGGTGCCGACGATCGTCGCGGCGCTGGCCGGGTTCTTCGTGTTCCGCGCCTTGGTGGGGTATGAGGGGGGGATTTTCCATTTGGAGGCGGTGGCCCACGTCTCGTTGGGGACCGTCGCCATGGGAGGGGTGCTGGGCATCGCCGGCGGCGCGTTGGCCATGGTGTTCGTCGCGGTCTTTCAGGGAATGGGGCGATTCGCCCATCGGTTCGAGTCGCACAAGCCGGTGGTCGGGCTTATCGGCGGGCTGCTCATCGGGCTGTCGGCCCAGGTGGCGCCGTTGACGCTGTTCTGGGGGGAGTTCCAGATCCAGACGCTCATCGACCACGTTCGTGGCCTGACCGATTCCGGCGGGGCGGGGTGGCTGGCGATGGCGCTGCTGGGACTGGCGGGCATGAAGATGCTCACGATCGGATTCACGCTTCACGGCGGTTTCCGGGGGGGATTCATCTTTCCGCTGTTTTTCATCGGCGCCGCGGGGGGATTGGCGATATCGACACTGGCGCCGCAGGTTCCAGTGACGGTCTCGGTGCTGTGCATGATGGCGGCGGTGAACGTGGCGGTGACCAAGACGCCGGTCAGCACCGCCGTGATCGTCACAAGCCTGTCGGGCACGGCAATCCTGCCGGCGATCGTCTGCGCGACGATGGTGAGTTTCCTGCTGACGACGCGCGTCGTGCTGATCCGAAGCCAACGCCGCCGCGGCGCGGTGATGGCGGACGAGCCGTGGGAACCCTGATCGGGGGAACGCCCGTTGAAAAAACCCCGCGCCGGCGTGGGTGGGACCGGAACCGTGGGCGGCAGGGGGTTGTGTTTGATGCTACGCCGTCGCCATGGCCGCGACCGGGGCGATTTCATCGTCGGTGAGATAGCATGCGGGGTCGGAGGCCCAGGGGTCTCCGGTGGCGATCTCGGCGCGGGCGCGCAGGCCGCCGGCGCAGAAGTCCTTGAAGCGGCAGCCGGCGCAGCGTCCGGTGAGCCGGGGCAGGCGGTCCTTGAGGCCGGCCATCACATCGTCGGAGGTGTCCTGCCAGATGTCGGAGAATTTGCGGTCCTTGACGTTGCCGAAGGACCGGAACATCGAGAACTGGTCGGCGTGGACGTTGCCCAGGAAGTCGATGTCGGCGATGCCGACGCCCGATGAATATCGCCCCCCGCCGTTCCAGTTGAGCATGTCCAGCACCTGCTGGGAGCGGGGGCTGTCCTCGCGCTGCATCCGCAGGTGCAGGTAGGCGCCGTCGCAGGGGTTGTCGACGGTGAGAATCTCGACGCGTCGGCCGGATTGGATCAGCCCGTCGGTGCGGGTGATGATGGTGTCCACGGCGGCGCGGGCCTGCTCGGCCGACGGGGCGTTGACATCCTTGCCGCGTCCGGCGGGGCACAGATGATAGAAGCAGGCGCGGTCGATCCCCTCGCGCTCGATGAGGTCGAAGAGCAGATCGAGGTTCTCGGCGGTGTGATTGGTGAGGGTCAGGCGCAGGCCGACCTTCTGCCCGACGGCCTTGCAGTTGCGGAAGCCGGCGATGGTGCGGTCGAAGGCGCCCGCGACGCCGCGGAACTCGTCATGGACGGCGGCGATGGCCGAGTCGAGCGAGATGCCGACGTAGGCGAAGTTCAGGTCCTTCAATCTCTGGGCGGTTTCGCGGTCGATGAGGGTGCCGTTGGTCGAAAGAACGACGTGCAATCCCAGCGAGCGGGCATAACCGGCGAGCTCGAACAGGTCGGGACGGACGAGGGGTTCGCCGCCGGAGAAGAGGACGGCGGGGACCTTGAAGTCGGCGAGGTCGTCGAGGGTGGCCTTGGCCTGGGCGGTGGTGATTTCGCCGGAATACTTCTTGGCCTCCGAGGCGGTGTAGCAGTGGACGCACTTGAGGTTGCAGGTGCGGGTGAGGTTCCAGACGACGATGGGGCGACGGTCCTTGGCGGTTTTGGCGATGGCCATTCGCTGATGTTCGGGCGGGTCGATTTGGGTGATTTTCCGGCCGTAGCGGTGCGGGGTGCTGGGGGTTTCCAGGCCGCTATAGAGCACGCTGACATCAATCATGATTTCTCCGGGCGGTTGGATTTCGTCGGGTGACTAAATGGCTTGGGGGGCAGTGTAACAAAGATCGTGCCGGGTCGCGTCGGACGGGATGCGGACGAGGTTCGCCAGGGGGTCTTCACGGCATGAAAATCATACCCGTGGTGTGGATTGAGGTCGAGGCGGATGCGATTCGACGTTCCGTAAATCACATTCCGCGGGGGTGATTGGAGGCGACGCGCCCGTCGGGCAATCTTGATGATGGGAAGAGACCGACAGCGGTGATTCCCGAATGTGGGAAGGCTCGGCGTGCAACCCCCCTTGCGGGTGTGAAACAGGGGGGATTATTCGGGCACGAGGTGTGCTGTAGGGCTTGACAGGTCGCCATGATGGGACAGGCGGCGGGCTGAACCTGGAGCATTTCATGCAACCCGATCGCCGAGAGTTTCTGAAACACACCGG
>JBBSAF010000057.1:0-11730 GCA_038252525.1 Tepidisphaerales bacterium | reverse complement strand
GCGTCGAGGGCTTTTTCGTTGGCGTCCCACGCCTTGTTGAGCTCGATGACCTTGCGGGCCACCGCGTCGGCGGCGCGATATTTCGGGGCGTCGTCATGGGCGCCGCCGGAGATGATCAGCGGCGTGCGGGCCTCGTCGATCAGGATCGAATCGACCTCGTCGACGATGGCGAAATCGAGCGGTCCCTGCACCTGCAAGTCCAGGCGCTCCTTCATGTTGTCGCGGAGGTAGTCGAAGCCGAACTCGCTGTTCATGCCGTAGGTCACGTCGCATTCATACATCTTGCGCCGGCCGGGCCCGCCGGGTTCCATCTCGGATTGGATGTAGCCGACGGTCATGCCGACGTTCTCGAACGACGGGCGCACCCACATCGCGTCGCGCCGCACCAGATAATCGTTGACGGTGACGACGTGGCAGTGGTTGCCCTCCAGCGCCCGCACGAAGCACGCCAGCGGGGCCACGAACGTCTTGCCCTCGCCGGTTGCCATCTCGGCGATCCGGCCTTCATACAGCACCAACCCGCCGATGAGCTGCACATCGAAACAGCGCGCCCGGAACGGCGGGCGGCTGTCGGGATAGAGCGTGCGCACGCCGACGTAGATTTCCTGGGGGATGGGCACGGTCTGCCACGATTCGCCGCTGGCGATCATGCGCTGCTGCACCTGGTCGTAGATCGCCAGCGTGGCGTCGTCGAACCGGTCGGGATCGAAGCTCTGTTCGGGATTGAAAATCTCCCGGATGCCGATGTGGCGGTCCATCGACTCGCGGATGATGGCGAAGGCCTCGGGCATCACGTCGGCGCCCTTGAGCGTGCCGTCGGCGATGCCCTTGCGCAATTCCGTCGTCCGCTCGCGCAATTGCGCGTCGGTCTTGTTCTGGATATCCGGTTCGAGGACGTTGATGTCCGCGACGATCCGGTGATAACGCTTGAGGAGCCGCTCATTGCGGCTGCCGAAGACGATCGTCAAAAGTTTGCTGAACGAGGGCATGGATTACCTGTGGAAAATAAGGGAACGGGTTGAACCATCGAAAGGCGGGACCGGGCCGGTCGTCGCCGGGCGAAACCAGAGGGGGGGGAGATTCAAGCCCGCGGCGGGGGAAGCCTGAATCGGTCGGCCGCATGGGTCGGATGAACCGTCGGTCGATGGGCGGGCGAGAAGACCCGGCGGATCGGATCGGTGGTGGCGATGGCGGCGCGGTCGGCGTGAAGCCGGTTGGCGGGAATGGATTGGCGCAGGGAGGTCGTCAGCCTTCCGGCGAGCCGACAAGCCAATTGGACGACCTGCGGCGTCGCCGCCGGCGCGGGGATGCGGTCGGCGCACAGCGCCATCGCCAAGAGGGTGACGGCCAAGACTTGGGAGTGTCGTTTCATCAGGGGGCAATTGGGTCGGCAATGAAGTATCGCCCGTTTTGCGACAAGGTCAAGGCCGCAAGGGTCCAAAGCGGCGGGCGGACGGGCGACGCGGTGGCGACCCCGCTCAAAGTGGGCCGGGAGCAACGCAGGCGGAGAATATTAAGACATCCGCACTGTGGGTTGCGGATTTTGCACCGATATTGGACCAATGGGCTGGTTACGGGGCGGCCGGAAAGCGGTTTGCGCAACATTTCCAGGTGGGCGGTCTTGCAGGGGAGGCGAAAACAGGCGGGCCTTGCAATCAGTCTCAAGTCCTTTTTAAGAATGGTTTTAAGTCGACTACGATCTCCCCTTTTTCACCCGCTGTTCACAATTCATTAAACCATTTTCAGATAACCGTATGCGATTCGCCTTTACAGACGTGGGAGGGTTGAATATGATAATCCCATCTGAAAAGGAGCATTTATGTTGACGCAAACGGCCAAGTATGCCCTGCAGGCGCTGATCTATCTGTCGCAGCAGGTCGAGGATGATTATCACCAGACCCGCGAGGTCGCCCGGCTCATTCGGGTGCCGTCGAACTATCTGGGCAAGACGCTTCAGAAACTCGCGCGGGCGAAGATCGTCGATTCGCAGAAGGGCCTGCATGGCGGATTCCGCAGCGCCCGGCTGCCGGAGCAGGTGCGACTTTATGACATCCTGCGGGCCATCGACGCGGTGCCCAAGGAACTCGACGACACCACGGTCGGGGACAAGCCGGAGCTCGATTCGCTGCAGCGCCGCTTCGCCAGCATCAACCTGCTGTATAGCAAGTTCCTGAAGGAAACCACGCTGGCCGACGTGATGCAGCCGATGGACGATGAGAGCCCGGTGGTCGCGCCCGTCGCCAAGATCGCCGACAGCCGCTTCTCGGTGCTGTCGATTTAGATCGTCGCAAACTTAAGTCTTGGATGGGACGGTGCTTGGGCATCGTCCCATTTCCTTGCGCAAAGATTTCAAAGAAGCAAAGTTTTCAAAGAAATGGCTTTGATTCTTTGATTCTTTGAGCACTTTGGAATCTTTGACTTGGACCTTATTCTTCCGCGGGAGGCAGGCGTTTGTGGGGGGGGATCACGGGTTCGGCCGGGGGTTTGGGGGCGTCGGCCAGGGCTTGGAGCTTCATTTCCGTCAGAAGTCGCCAGACCTGTTCGAGCAGTCCCTCGACGCCTTGGCGACTGACGCCGGAGATGGGGATGATTTGCTTGCCGGGCAGTTCGGCCTGAAGGCGGGTCAGGGCGTCGTCGTTGATGGCCAAATCCAGCTTGTTGGCGGCGATGATCTCGCGTTTTTCGGCCAGGGCGGGGCTGAATGCCTCCAGCTCCCGTCGGATCACGCGGTAGTTTTCGGCCGGGTCGGAATTGTCGGGGGGGAAGAGGTCCAGCAGATGGACGATCACCTGGGTTCGCTCGATATGGCGCAAAAAGGCATGGCCGAGACCGGCGCCGGATTGGGCGCCTTCGATCAGGCCGGGGATGTCGGCGACGACAAGGCGGCGTTCGCCGGAGAGGTCCACGATGCCGAGTTGGGGTTCCAGGGTGGTGAAGGGGTAGTCGGCGATTTTGGGTCGGGCGGCGGAGATGGTGGAGAGGAGGGTGCTCTTGCCGGCGTTGGGCATTCCGACGAGTCCGACGTCGGCGATGAGCTTGAGTTCGAGTTTGAGGTCGCGGGCATCGCCCTCGGTGCCCGGTTCGGCGTATCGCGGGGCCTGGGTGGAGGGGGTTCGGAAATGCCAGTTGCCGCGCCCGCCGCGACCGGCGCGGGCGATGACCACCCTCTTCTCGGGCTTGTCGAGGTCCACCATCAAGGTGTGGTGTTCGGCATCGAAAATGAGGGTTCCGACGGGCACCTTGATGAGGAGGTCCGGGCCGTTCTCGCCGGCCATTTTCTTGCCCATGCCGCCGTCGCCGTTGCGGGCCTTCCAGTGGTGTTTTCCGGCGAAGTCCAGGAGGGTGCTGACGCCCGCGTCGGCGATGAAGATGATATCGCCGCCGTCGCCGCCGTCGCCGCCGTCGGGGCCGCCTTTGGGGACGAATTTTTCACGTCGGAAGGAGACGCAGCCGTGCCCGCCATTGCCGGCCTTGACGTGGATGTTGGCTTCGTCGACGAACATGGGATTGGCCTTGGGTGATAAGCACATCGAGGACCGAGGCGCGCCGCGGGGCGCGCGAACTCGGTCCTCGATGCGACGATCGGACGGATCGGCGAAATCGCCGGCGATCAGGCGGTGGCGGTTTCGCGGACGTGGATTTTGCGTCCTTGGAACTCGACCTTGCCGTCGATGAGGGCGAAGATGGTGTCGTCGGAGCCGATGCCGGCGTTGAAGCCGGGCATGAACTTGGTGCCGCGCTGGCGGACGATGATCGAACCGGCGGTGACCACCTGCCCGCCGTAGGCCTTGACGCCACGGTATTGGGGGTTGGAGTCTCGTCCGTTTCGGGTACTGCCTTGACCCTTCTTATGTGCCATGTTTCACCTGCTTGGGGAACGTAAAAAAGACCCCGCCGAACCGGCGGGGAAGGGAACTCTATCGCAAAGGGGGATTGGATACAAGGGGCGGGAGCGCCTCGTCAGCGCATGATCCAGGCTTCGGATTCGCCGTTGACGGCGTCTTCGCCGGGGTAGACCTCGTCGCCGGCGATTTTGTAGGAGAGTTGCAGGGTCTTGCGGAGCATGATGGGGTTGCCATCGGCGTCCTTGGCGGGTTGGCCGTCGGCGCCGGCGATGGTGGCGGTTTCACCGCTCAGGCCGGTGATGAAGATCATGAACGCGCCCATGCGGGCCTTGGGTTCGCGCCAGATGGCGACCGACTCGCGGGCCTGGTCCTCGCCGACGCGCAGTTCGCCGGCGATGGTGGTGGGCGATTCGAGGAACTTGTTGTTCTCGCGGTTCTTGATGGCGGCGAAGACGGCCGGGGGGATGTTGTCATCGGAGCGGATGAGCGTTCCGTCATCGGTGAGCATGAGGATATAGGGCAGGAACATCCGCTCCTGGCCGGTGGTGTTGGTGACGCCGTACGACATATACCAATAGGCGACCGGGGTCGCGTCGCCGGGGGATTTGACGACGATGCGCTTGGGAGCGCTGTGGTCGAAGTTGAACTGCCAGGCGACGGGGTAGAGGCTGGGGGTGGGGTATGACCCGGCGGGTTCGGGGGCGGCGTCGGCGACGGCGGCGAGACAGATGGCCACGAGCAGGAATCCGAGCAGTCGTTGGATCATGGGGTGTGACTCCGCCGGGGTTGGGCGCAAACGGCATTTTGCGCGGGGTTCGTAGTGGGTTATTCTTACGGTCCATGCGTGGACTGTCAAATATTTTCGGTCGCCGCGAGGGGTTCAACGGGCCGGCGGTGTGTCGTTTGGCGCGGGCGGAGGAGACGGGGGCGGCGCTGCGGGTGATGCTGGGGATCGACGGGCATCCGGCCGGCGATGCGACGGTGGCGGAGTTCATGCGATATGCCGACGAGCGGGGGCTGGACTTGGGCGGGATGTGGGTGGCGGATGCAGGCGGGCGGGTGGTGTGGGCGGTGTTTCCGGTGGCGAGTCCGGGGAGGACGGCGCTGTTGTTCATGCCGCGGGCGATCGTGGCGGGAATAGCGCCGGCGGCCGAGGCGCTGATCGACGCGGTGTGCCAATGGCAGGGCGGGCGGGGCACGCGGCTGGCGCAGGCGCTGTTGGATCCTGAGTCGGATTCGGTGAGGCGGGTGTGCGAGGGGCGGGGGTTCCGGTTCATCGCGGAGTTGGTTTATCTCCAGGCGAACGTGCCGACATCGCCACCGGCGACGGAATTGCCGGCGGGCATTCGGTGGGAAACCTATTCGAAGGCGAACCACGGGCTGTTCCGCGAGGCGATCCTCGGCAGTTATGAGGAGAGTCTGGATTGTCCCGGGATCAGCGGTTGGCGGGAGATCGAGGATGTGATGGCGGGGCACAAGGCGGCCGGGGCGTTCGATCCGGGGTTGTGGCTGGCGCTGGTGGAGGGGGATCGCCCGATCGGGGCGTTGCTGCTGGCGGTGACGTCGCCGCGGGCGATGGTGGAGCTGGTGTACGTGGGATTGGCTCCGGCGGCACGGGGACGGGGGTTGGGGGACGCGGCGATGCGAATGGCGATGGCGCTGTCGGCGTCGGTCGGCGCCGAAACGCTGACGCTGGCGATGGACGGGCAAAACAGGCCGGCGATGCGGCTGTATCATCGGCATGGGATGCGTCGGTTGTGCGCCAAGGTGGCGATGATGCGGCGGCTGTCGGGCAACGGCGATATCAGCATTGGCGCGCGGGGGTCGGACAACGACGGCGCGGCGCGATGAAGGGCGATCAATGGCGATGCGGCGCGGTTTTCCGGCCCCTGCAGCGTTGAAAACGCGTCCGATAAAACCGGGATGGATTCGATCCACCGATCATCCACAGGACCGATAACATTGTGCATGGTTGGTCGATAAGATTTTTATTTCGCGCTCTGGCCCATGCGCCTGCGGGAGTTGCGCGAGTGCGACCGGAAAATCCCATAAAGACGCCCTTGCCAGCACAAAGGGGGCTGACTACATTCGCCGGCGTCGGATTCAGGGATGATGAGCATCGGTTGAACATCGTGCGAGGGACGGGACGGCGCGGTCCACCAGGGATCGCGGGCGATCGCATGGCAAATCGTTCGACCGGCGCGGACACGCCGCAAGACGCGACCTTTCACGGATGATTCACAGGCAGGATGCCGTTTTCCGCCGAGGGAAATGCGCCGGATCGCCCATGGGCGTTTCGGCCGGCGGAATGGTGGCCCGGTTCGGAACGCGATGGCACTGGAGGCATCGCGGGGCGGACCGGGTGGGCGCTGGGCGTCGCGGATGATCGCGGCGACGGACGCCAGGGACATCAGGGCCTTGAACCGGGAAGGAGATCGCCTGTGAGCTGTATCAGCGCGCACGATCCGCAACTTTCACGCCTCGCCGACGCCATCGCCCAACGGGTGGGACAACAGCGTTTCCATGTCTGGTTCAACAATTCCACCCGCCTCGATCTCCGCCAGGACGGGTTGGAGATCGCGGTGCCCAATGATTTCATCGGGGAATGGATCGGTTCTCATTTCAGCCGTCCCATCCAGGAGGCGGCCCACGAGGTGCTGGGGTGCTCGCTGGCGGTGCGGTTCGCGGTGGTGCCGCGGCTGTTCGAGTCCGAAGGCGCCGCGACGATGACCGGCGTCGGGGCGCCCAAGGTCGCCGGCGCGGCGGCGGCGGCGATCCCGGTGACGGCGGCCCGGGCGGTGGCGATGCGGGCCGGGGGGATCGGTTTGACGGCGGCGGTCGCGTCGGTCGGGGATTCGGGGCGTGCGACGGCGGCGGCGAGGCCGCGGCTGCGGCATGATCTGGGGAGCTTCGTGGTCGGGGCGGGCAATCATCTGGCCCACACCGCGGCGTGCCACGTCGCGGAGTTCCCCGGCGTGCAGTACAACCCGCTGTTCATCCACGGCGCTTGCGGGCTGGGCAAAACCCATTTGCTGCAGGGATTGTGCAAGAAGTTCATCGAGCATCACCCGACCAAGCGCTGGATGTACATGACCGGCGAGGAGTTCACCAACGATTTCCTGTCGTCGCTGCGGGCCAACAAGCTCGACACGTTCCGTCGGCGGCTGCGGGATTTGGACCTCTTGGTGATCGACGATGTGCACTTCCTGGGGGGCAAGAAGGCGACGCAGGAGGAGTTCCTGCACACGTTCAACGCCATCGAGGCGATGGGTCGGCAGGTGGTGATGGCGTCGGACAACCATCCGAAGATGATCGAGGCGATCGGCGAATCGCTCATCAACCGTTTCGTCAGCGGGATGGTGGTGCGGGTCGATCCGCCCAACCAGGCGACGCGGCGGGACATCCTCAAGAGCCTGTGCGCGCGGTCGGGCATTAAGCTGGGCGACGAGGTGATCGACTGGGTGGCGCGTCGGGTGACGCAGAACGTCCGCGAGCTCGAAGGCGCCATCACCCGCATCGGCGCCCAGGTGCGATTGGCCGGGCGTGCGGCGGACGTGGGTTTGGCCCGCGAGGCGCTGGGGGACCTGGACCGGCAACTCGTGGCGCCGGTGAAACCCGAGAGCGTGATGGCGGCGGTATGCGATTATTTCGGGCTGGAAACCAAGGACCTGATGTCCGGCCGCCGGCAGCGGACGATCAGCCTGGCCCGGAGCGTGGCGATGTTTCTGGTTCGCAAGACCGCGAAGCTGAGTTTCCCGGAGATCGGCGGCAAGATGGGCAACCGCAACCACAGCACGGTTATCAGCGCCTGTCGGCGGATCGAGGTGGCGGTTCGCAAGAACGAGAGCCTGGTCTGGACCAGCAGCGTCGGCGACCGCCATGAGGAGGCCGCGGAGCTGGTGCAACGGCTGGAGGAACAGGCGCGGAATCTCAACTGAAGCGCAGACGCCGGACGCCGCGTTTGGCTCGCGCCGTTTGACGGGATCGCGGCGCCCCGTGGGGGGTGGCGGAGCGGGCGCCCCGATCCCTCGTCGCGGAGGGGGCGCAGTCCTCGGCTGTGTTCCCGGTGCGTAAGCCATTGACCCTTCACTCAGCCGGGGGCGGCTGAGCTACACTACAGGGATCCCGGCGGGAAACGACGCGGTGGAACGGTCGGGGTGGCACCGGTATGCTTCGCGGGCATGAAGGGTCCCCCTTTCCAACGCATTGGGTCACTGAAAACCGTCGATGCGTTCGCCGATTATTGCCGGGGGGCGGGAATCCATATTCCTTGTGACACGAGTCTGGTTTCCGGGGCGGATTCACCGCTGGCCAAGCCGATCACGCGTGGGCCCGTCACCCTTTCCAATCGCTTCGCCATCCATCCGATGGAAGGATGGGACGGGACGGCCGACGGCAAGCCGACGGAGTTGACCGAGCGGCGATGGCGGAACTTCGGGCGCAGCGGCGCCAAGCTGATCTGGGGCGGCGAGGCCGTCGCGGTGCGCCACGAGGGTCGGGCCAATCCGTGGCAACTGCTTTTGACCGACGCCAACCGCCCGGCGATCGGGGCGCTGCGAGAGGCGTTGATCGAGGAACATCGCAATCTGTATGGACGGGCCGACGACCTGTTGATCGGGTTGCAACTGACGCACTCGGGGCGATACAGCCGGCCCAATGGCAAGCCCGAACCGAAAATCCCCCAGCATCATCCGATCCTCGACCGGCGGTTCAATTTGCCGGCCGACCATCCGCTGATGTCGGATGACGACCTGCGGCGGCTGAGCGATGAGTTCATCACCGCCGCCAAGTGGGCGCACGAATTGGGCTATCAATTCGTGGACATCAAGCATTGCCACGGATACCTGCTGCATGAGCTGCTCGGCGCCCACACCCGGCCCGGCCCGTACGGAGGGAGTTTGGAGAATCGCACGCGGTTCCTCCGCGATGTGACGGGCGGGATCAAGGCGAACACGCCGGGGTTGATGATCGGCGTGCGACTGAGCGCGTTCGACTTGGTTCCGTATCATCCCGATCCGGCGACGAGCAAACCGGGGAAGCTCGGGATGGGCGTGCCCGAGGACATCACCGGGGCGATGCCGTATCGGTTCGGGTTCGGCGTCGATGTGAGTGATCCAACGCGATATGACCTGACGGAGCCGCGCGAGTTCCTGAGGTTGATCGAGCAATGGGGAATCGTGTTGGTGAATCTCAGTGGCGGCAGTCCATATTACAACCCGCACATCCAGCGTCCGGCGGCCTATCCGCCCAGCGACGGCTACCAACCGCCGGAGGATCCGCTGGTCGGCGTGCTGCGGCAGATGGAGGTGGCGCGCGAGTTGAAGCGCGATTTCCCCCATTTGCTGCTGGTCGGCACCGGCTACACGTATTTGCAGGATTATCTGCCGCATGTGGCACAGGCGGCGGTGCGGGAGGGATGGGTGGATGTGGTGGGGCTGGGGCGCATGGTGTTGAGCTACGCCGAATTGCCCGGCGACCTGATCGCCGGCAAGCCATTGGCCAACAAGCGAATCTGCCGGACGTTCAGCGATTGCACCACCGCGCCGCGCAACGGGATGGTGTCGGGATGTTATCCGTTGGACGACCATTACACCGGCCGCCCCGAGGCCATCGAACTGCGGAAACTGAAGAAACCGAAGAAGGTGTGATATGGATGAGAGTATTGGATCGACTTTCGACCGGCGGGTATGGGAACTGACGGCGCGGATTCCCGCCGGACGGGTGGCGACCTACGCCGCCATCGCGCGGGCGATGGGAACCAAGGGGTATCGCGCCGTCGGGGGTGCGCTGAATCGCAACCCCCACGCGCCGACGATTCCTTGTCATCGCGTGGTGGGATCGGACGGGCGGTTGACCGGATACGCCGGCGGGGTCGACGCCAAGCGGCGGATGTTGGCCGACGAGGGCGTGGTGTTCACGCGGTCGGGGCGGGTGGATCTGCGCTCGTGCGGATTCGCGTTCGATTCGTGATCCGCGACTGAAGCCGCCCGAGGATCGCGGCGCGGTGGCGACCGGGATTTGCAATCCCTCCCACCGCTTCGATAATCCAATCATCGGCAGCGCCGACTCGCGGCCCGGCCGACCGCCTCTCTTGGGAGATACATTCCATGCCCCCCCCACCGCGACGATCCGCCATCCTTTCGTGGGTGTTCGCCTGTCTGCTCGTCACCGGCTGCCAACAGGGCGTGAACATCGAGCGCGGACCGAGGCTGGGCTACGACGATGCCATCGTCGTGAGCAATGGCGACGTTCGGCTGGTCGTCGTCCCGGCCATCGGACGGGTCATGCGCTATGGTCCGGTCAACGGCCCGGAGATGCTCTGGCGCCAAGACGATCCCAAGGGCTACGCCTCGCAGTTCGGCGGATTCCGAAACTTCGGCGGTGACAAGGTGTGGATCTGGCCGCAGGATTTGTGGACGTGGCCACCCCCCCCGGCCATCGACGCCGGACCTTACACCGCGATCATCGACGGTTCGGAGTTGCTGTTGACCTCCCCGGTCGATCCGGTTGGCGGCGTCCAAGTGACGCGGCGCATCCACCTGGCCGACGCCGGGAGCGTGGTGGATTTCATCACGACCGTCACCCGCGTGGCCGAGGGACCGTCCCGGGGGCTGGCGCCGTGGACGATCGCGCAGGTCCGCGAACCGCCGGCGGTCGTCGGTTATATCCCGCCGAAGTTCCGCGAACTCCGGCCTATTTCCACGCCGGGCCAGGGTATATGGTCGGTCGATCCGATCGCCGGCAAGCCCGGCTGGGTCGTCGCCACCCCGCCAAGACCCAAAAGCGCCAAGGTGATGTTCCCCGGCGCGCTGTTGGCGTGGGTCGAGCGCGGGCGGATATTCATGATCCAAGGCGACGGCATCGACAAACCCGGCGACAAACCGGCCGAGCGGGCGCAACTTTATTGTCACGATCTGGCCGCCGGAACCCCCGCGCCGGATGTGGGGATTTATATCGAGGTCGAGTTCACCGCCCAGCCGCGGGTCTTGACCATGGGACAAAGCCACACCCTTCGCACCCGCTGGCAACTGATCGACGCCCCCGACAGTCCGACACCCGCCGCCGTCGCCGACGCCATCGCAGCCCGGCTGGCCCGATAGCCATCGGCGGTCCGATTCAGTCGTCGAGGCGTTTGGACCGATAAGGATCGGGGCGGGGCGGTTCTTGGCGTGGAGCGAACGATGCAAGCGTTGTTGGTCGATGGCGATCCGGTGTTGCGACAGGCGATCCAATGGATGCTTCGGGACGCCGGGTTCACCCGCGTCATCGAGGCCGCCGACGGCGAGGCGGCGCTCTTGTCGCTGCGCACCGGCCGACCCGACCTGGTCGTCATGAGCCACAAGATGTCCCCCATGGACGGTCCGACGTTGGCCAAGGCATTGCGGGTTCGCGGGGTGTCGGCGCCGATCGTGATGATGAGCGCCGACGGCGCCGCGGGCGTTTTGCCGACGTGCGTGAGCGCGAGGGTCGCCAAGCCATTGAACGCCGCCGAGCTGACGGCCGCCATTCGCCAATGCCTGGCGACCCCGGCCTTGGCCGGTTGAGTCGGGCCGGGTGTGCCCAAGAGCCGGGCAGCCTCGAGTTTCCGACCGACCAAACCGCATTTCGGGCATCGCCGGCGTGATCGCCTCCGTGCACGGGGTACTTTGCCCGATGAATGAGCGCATCCGTCGCGCGTAGGGCGTAAGGCGGGATCGGGCGTGGGTCGGGGTCTTGCAATTGTCGGCATCGGGCATAAAATGCCCCGCACAAACGACCGACGCGGGCGTAGCTCAGTGGTAGAGCGTCACGTTGCCAACGTGAATGTCGAGGGTTCGACCCCCTTCGCCCGCTTTCGATGACCCTCGCGATACCTCTTTCGCGGGGGTTTTCTTCGCGCTTATGG
>JBBSAF010000056.1:0-11772 GCA_038252525.1 Tepidisphaerales bacterium | reverse complement strand
GCCTCGGCCCCGTCTTTCCGCGTTTTCGCCGTCCAGGAACGGGGACTTCGGCGCTCGAGGCGCGGTTTTCACAACCTCCAAACCCCGGTTTTGACGGGAATCCCGCCACACGGGGCCGAGGCGGCCCCGCGACAATGGACGGAAGGTCCTTCCGTTGACCGCATGGGGCGAGGCGGGGGCGTCATGGGGTGCTTGGTTCGACGCTCCCGCGTCCCTGCCGACAACCGCGTCGATCAGCCGCGAATCGACCAGTCCGGTGGTCGAGATCGGCTCGCGGGCGTAGCCCAGGTCATAGGACCATCGGGCGAAGGCCGACAGGGAGGACTCGATGGGTCGGTCGGTGAAGACGACGCGACCGATGGCGTTTTCCAGAACGCCGGCGGGCAGGGGCTTGCCGTTGAGCTTTTCCAGGGCGTCGGCGAGGGCCTTCACTTGGGATTGCGGGTCGGCGGCCAGTTTGACGGTCAGGGCATGGTGGGCGCCGAGGAGCTTTCGCAGTGTGCCGGGATGCTTGGCCAGAAACTCCGGGGTGGTGATGACGACGGTGAGGGTGAATTGCTTGTCCGGCCAAAGGTCGGATTCGTCGGCGATGAGCCGGGCGCCGCGTTCGACCATCAGGCGCGACCCCCATGGCTCGGGCGCCCAGGCGGCGTCGATCTGACCGCGATCCATCATGGCGGCCTGTTCGGCGTTGGCGACGGGGACGATGGTCACGGCGTCGGCGCCGAGTTTTTCGCGAAGAAAATGCCGCGCGGAAATGTCTTGGGTGTTGCCAAGTTGCGGCGTGGCGACGCGCTTGCCGCGCAGGTCGTCGAGGGTGCGGATCGACGAATCCTTGGCCGCGACAATCACCACGCCGTTGGCCGCGGCGCCGGCGACGATGCGGACGGCCTGGCCGTGACTGCGGGCGTGGGCGTTGAGGGCCGGGCCGGGTCCGACGTAGGCCACGTCGATCTCGCCGGCGAAGAGGGCCTCGATGAGCGAGGGTCCGGCGTTGAAGGTTTTGGTCTCGAGTTTCGTCGGCGCGATGGCGGCGGCGAACTCGCCGTTGGCGACGCCCAAGACCGCTTGGGCGTGAGTGAGGTTGGGGAAATAGCCCAATCGCAGGACCGGGGGGGCGTCGTCGGCGCCGGGCGATTGGGGCTTGGCATCGCAGCCGGCGATCAAGGCGGCGATGGCGACGAGGCCGGCGACGCGGGCGATGGCGGCGAGGCCGGCGACGCGGGCGATGGCGGCGAGGCCGGCGACGCGGGCGATGGCGGCGAGGCCGGCGACGCGGGCGATGGCGGCGAGGCTGGCGACGCGGGCGAGGCGGACGAGGCCGGCGACGCGGGCGAGGATGAGGGCGATCGGGCCTCGGGCAATGGTGGTCATGGGGCGCTCCTTGGGTCCACCAGCTTACGCTTCGGGGGCGGGAGGACAAATAATACCATTCCCATAGGAATTGTCTACGATTGGAAATCCGTCGCGGAGATTGCCCCACTTCACCCTTGCGGGCGGATTTATGCGTAACATGGGGGACTTGGGTTTGCATAGTGCTCCCAGCCCTTGGACGGGCACACCATGGACACCGATTGGCGCCGACATCTTCGACGGACCTTGGCCGAACCCGGCGTGCGGGCGCCGCGGGCGTGGGATGACGCGGCGCGGCTGTTCGGTCGGGCGATGAAACTGGCGTCGATCGCGTCGACGCACGAGGAGGTGGACGCCGAGGCGATCGAGCTGGCGTGTTGGGCGTTGCAACTGGTTCCCAAGGGGGTGAAATCGCCGGGACGGTCGGGGGCGCCGACGCTGCGCGATCGGGCGGAGCAGGCGGGCGAATCATTGGCCGGGCAATTCGCAGAGGCGGTGGATGGCGGATTGCTTGATCGCGCGGTTCGGCTGCTGTCGGAACTGCCAAGGCGCGACGCGACGTTGGCGGAGGCGAAGTTGCTGGCCGACGCGGTGAATCTGGACGACTTCGGCATCGGGGGATTGGTGAACAGCGCGATGCGGCTGGCGACGGCGGGGGAGGGGTTGTCGCAGGTGGTCGACGGCGCCGCCAAGCGCGAGGCCTATGGATATTGGGAGGCGCGGATGAAGGACGGTTTTCATTACGGGGCGTCGTCGAAGCTGGCGGCCGAACGGTTGGCGACGGCGCGTCGGGTGGTGACGGCGCTGCGAAAGGAACTGGAGGAGGACCGATCCGATGGGCGGGCGTGAGGGCAAGATCGCGTTGGCCGCGCGGTGGGTGGCGCCGATGGATCGGCCGCTGCTGCGCGACGCGGCGGTGGTGATGGAGGACGGCGCGATCGTCGAGGTCGGGCCGACCGATGTGCTGCGGATGGCGCACCCGGAGGCGAAGTGGGAGGAGTTGGGCGAGGCGGTGCTGCTGCCGGGGATCATCAATGCCCATACGCATTTGGAGTTGTCACTGTTTGATGCGGGGGGAAACGGGGGCGGGGCGCCCCCGCGACAAAGGGAGGGGATCGAGGAAGGCGGCGGGCAAGATCCGTGGCGAGGGCGCGACGCCCCCGCCACGGGATCGAGCGGCGATTTCCAACGCGCGGGGACCGAGCCGATTTTGGGCGGGCCGAGGCCACAGTCGCTGGGCCAGTGGGTGGCGGGGATCGTGGCGCGGCGGGCGACGGGCGACCCGGAGGCTGCGGCGCGGGCGGGGGCGCGGGCGGGTCGGGATGAGTCGCTGGGGTTCGGGGTGACGTGCGTCGGGGACATCACGCGGTATCCGTCGGCCACGCGGAAGGTCCTGCGCGACGGGCCGCTGCGGGTGGTGAGTTTCGGGGAAATCCAGTCGATGGCCGCGCGGCGCGGTCTGCTGGAATCGCGCTTGGCGGCGGCGACGGAGGCGTCGGCGGGCAGCGCGTTACTGCGAATCGCCGTTTCGCCGCACGCGCCCTACACCGTCGAGCCGGCGGCGTATCGGCGATGTCTGGAGGTCGCGCGACAACGCAACCTGCCGCTGGCGACGCATCTGGCCGAATCGGCCGACGAGGCGCTGTTCCTGGCCGACCACACCGGCGATTTCCGGGCGCTGTGGGAGGCCTTGGGGGCATGGGACGACCAAGTGCCGCGATATGTCGGCGGGCCGATCCTGCTGGCGGCGGAACTGGGACTATTGAGCGATCCGCGGGTTCTGCTGGCCCACGTCAATCACTGCGATGACGAGGAACTGGATCTTCTCGCCGGCGGGGTGGCGAGCGTGGTTTTTTGCCCGCGGACGCATGCTTATTTCGGCCAGCCGCCGCACCGCTGGCGGGAGATGCTCGAGCGCGGGGTGAACGTGTGCGTGGGCACCGACAGCCGGGCGAGCGCGCCGGATTTGGATGTGTTGGCGGAGTTGCGGATGTTGCATCGGCACTGTCCCGACGAATCGCCGGCGCGATTGTTTTCGATGGTTACGTTGCGGGCGGCGAAGGCGCTGGACGCCGGCGATTCGCTGGGGAGCCTCACGCCGGGCAAGCGGGGGGATGTGGTGGCGTTCGCGGTGGACGGGCCGACGCGCGAGCCGCTGGGGCGTTTGCTGGAGGCGCCGGGGCGACCGATCGGGGTGTGGATCGAGGGGCAGGCGGTGGGCAAAGGTCGCAAAGGGGCAAAGTGACAAAGAAACCGGCGATGGATTCTCATTTGAGGAAGGCGTTGGTGTCGAGGAGCAATCGCATGGACTCATTCCATGTGGGGCTTGAAGTCCTCGAGCGGCGCGTCGAAGTCGTCGGCGAGCCAGAGCTCGCCCTTGGCGCTGCCCGGATGCGGACCTTCGGCGGCGGTTGGAGGGGATGACTCGATCCGCACGATCACCGCTTGCCCCGGACGTAGATCGGCCGGCTCGTCGGGAACGATGAAGCGACCGTCGAAATGGGCCTTGATTTCCGTCATGCGTTGCCTCCCAGCCCATTATAGCATGGGTGGCCACGCCGGGGATCGGCCGGGGATCCAATTCGCTTTCTTTGCCTCTTTGCGATCTTTGCCACCTTTGCCCTCATCCCCGAAACCGCAACGTCTCATCGAGCTTTCCATCGGCCAGCAGCGACTTGATGCGGGCGATGCGCTGGAAGCGCGGGCCTTCGAAGTCCGCCAGCGCCAAGCCGATTTTCTTGTAACTCTCGTACAGCTCGACCGCGCCTTTTTTCGCGGTCCACATCGCCTTGAAACCCGGCAGGTGTTTCTCGGCTTTTTCGCAGGTCACGCGATAGCAGCGTTTGTCCGGCGAGCCGCCGGGGGCGTAGACGACCTTGGCGCTCGGCACCACGCCGGCGACGATGTCGGCCAGTTCGCTCACGCGGTGGTTCTCGGCGGTGGCGCCGATGTTGAAGGCTTGGTTGTGGACCGATTCCACCGGCGCCGTCGCGGCCGCGAGGAACGCCGCGGCGATGTCGCGGATGTGGACCAGCGGGCGCCAGGGGGTGCCGTCGGATTTGATGAGGATTTGGCCGGTGGCGAAGGCGTGGGCGACGAGGTTGTTGAGCACGAGGTCGAAGCGGATGCGCGGCGACACGCCGTAGGCCGTCGAGTTCCGCAGGAACACCGGGCAGAAGCGATCGTCGGCCAACGGGGCGATGCCGCGTTCCGAGAGGACCTTGCTTTCGCCGTAGGGCGTGACCGGGTTGAAGGCCGCCGATTCATCGAGCAGGTCGTCGCCGGCGGCGCCGTAGGTCGAGCAGCTCGAGGAGAAGATGAATCGCTTGACGCCGGCTTCCTTGGCCAGTTCCGCCAGGCGTATCGACGCTCCGGCGTTGATGTCGAAGGTGAGCTTGGGATTGAGGTTCCCCAGCGGGTCGTTGGACAAGGCCGCCAGGTGGAAAATGGCGTCGATGCCGCGGAGGTCGTCGGCCGTCACATCGCGCACGTCCTTTTTCAGCGCGGGCACCATCGGCGGCAGGGGCAGATAGTCGCTGCCGGCGTAGAGGTCGCTGTCGAGGCCGACGACCTCGTGGCCGGCGGCTTGGGCCAGGGGGGTGAGGACGGTTCCGATGTAGCCGAGATGGCCGGTGACGAGGATTTTCATTGTTTTCGCTCTCTTTGCGTTGTTATTTCAGATGTTGTCGGCCGGCTTGGTCGCCCGCCGCGGGGTCGCCGCGACGGCGATCCACCGCCGCTAGATCGTCCACTTGCGGCAGTGGAATCCCTCGGCCATCGCCGAGGCGCACTCGATGCCGCGAATTCGCAGCATCGCGCGGAAGGTCTCGGGGGTGAACCAGTGCTTGCCCGCCTGGGTGGGGAAATGCCGCATGAGCAGATTGACCTTGCGGTCGGCCTGGGCGTCGGTGATCGGCACGAAGACGTTGGGGCGTCCGAGGTCGCCGTCGTATTTGGGGATTTCGTATTCCCAGATGAGGTGGTCGCGGAAGGTGTTCCACGCCAATTGCGAGAGGGTGCGGTGGTCCTGGTGGGCGTCGTCGCCGCGATGGGTGAGCACCAGATCCGGCGTCGGCATTTTTTTCAATTCCTCGAACGCCGCTTTCACCTTGTCACCGTCGAACGGGAAAAATCCGTCGCGGAAATCGTGTTGGATCACCCCGTGCTCGGCCGCGCCGTGGCAGAACGCCTCGGCGCTGTTCCGGGCCTCGGCGGCGCGGGCGCCGGCGCCGCTGAAGACCACCCAATCGACCGCGATGGCGGGGTTCTCGGCGATCAGGCGCAGGAGGGTCCCGCCGGCGCCGATCTCGATGTCGTCGCAGTGGGCGCCGAGGCAGAGCACGCGGGTGATTTCCGACAGTTTGCCCACGCGCTTCATGGCGTCACCGTGATCGAGGTGTCGGGCTTGTGGCCGTTCCACACCTTCCACGGCGGCTTGCCCTTGCTATGCAGATCCTCGAGCACCTGGCGCTCCTTGAAGGTGTCCATGCACGCCCAGAATCCCTCGTGGCGATAGGTGCTCAGGCGTCTTTCGGCGATCAGTCGCTCGAACGGCGCCAGGACCAGCTCGTCGCCGGGGTTCATGTAGTCGAAGATCGCCTGTTTGAGCACGAAGAACCCGCCGTTGATCCAGATGTCGCAGTCGGTCACCGGGACCAGGCTCGAGACCGACGAATCGGGATTCGACCGCACCACGTGGAAGCTCTGGCTGGGCCGCACCGACACGAACGACGCGATCGAATCCAGCTTCCTGGCGTGGTCGATCACCGCCGGCAGCGGCACATCCGAGAGGTTGTCGGAATAGTTCGCCAGGAACATCTCCTCCCCTTCCAGGTGCTGGCGAACCGCCATCAGGCGCTGGCCGATGTTCGCCTCGGCGCCGGTGTCGCAGAAGGTGATGGTCCAGGAGTCGATGTCGCTGTTGATGAGCTTGAGGTTGCGTCCGCCGTCGCTCAGCACGAAGTCATTGCTGACGCACTCGTTGTAGTTCAGGAAATAGTTCTTGATGACATCGGCCTTGTGTCCCAGGCAGAGGATGAAGTCCTTGTGCCCGTGGTGGGCGTAATACTTCATCAGATGCCACATGATCGGGCGATAGCCGATCGGCACCATGGGCTTGGGGATGTTCTCGCCGAACTCCCGCAGCCGCAATCCCATCCCGCCGCAAAACAGCACCACCTTCATCGTGTTCTCTCCAATCGCACTTTTATCTTGGCCGGACTCAATCCAACACCCGCACCGTCGGGATGGGCACGACGAACCGCCCGCCCCAGTCGCGCACGAACGCCATTTGCCGCGTGATCTCGTCGGTGAGGTTCCATGGCAGGATCAGCACATAATCCGGCCTCGCCGCCGCGATGGCCTCGGGCGCCAGGATCGGGATCCGCGTGCCCGGCAGGAAATTGCCCTGCTTGTGCGGACTGCGATCCACGGTGAAGTCCACGAAGTCGGTGCGGATGCCGCAATAGTTCAGCAGCGTGTTGCCCTTGCCGGGCGCCCCGTAGCCGACGATCCTCTTCCCCGCCGCCTTGGCGCCGATCAGAAACGACAAGAGCGCCCGCTTGGTCGCCTTCACTTGCTCGTCGAACGCGAAATAGCGGTCCAGCGACAGCAGCCCGAAGTCGCGCTCCATGGCGTTCATCGCCGCCACCGCCGGGGCGATGGCCCGTGCGGTGTCGTGGTCGTGCCGCGCGAAAATGCGGATCGACCCGCCGTGCGTGGGCAACTGCTCGACATCGAACAGCGTCAGCCCGTGATGGGCGAAGACCTTTTGCACCGTCGTGAACGACAGATACGAGAAATGCTCGTGGTAGATCGTGTCGAACTGGTTGGACTCGATCAGCCGCAGCAGGTGCGGAAACTCCATGGTGACGACCCCGCGATCGCCCAGCAGGATCTTCATCCCCGCCACGAAGTCGTTGAGGTCCGGCACGTGGGCCAGCACGTTGTTGCCCAGGAGCAGGTCCGCCTTGCCATACTCGGCCGCCACCGCCCGGGCCGTGGCGGCGCCGAAGAACCGCACGACGCTGCGGACGCCCTTGTCGATCGCCGCCGCGGCGCAGTTGCCCGCCGGCTCGATCCCCAGCACGGGGATGTTCGCCCGCTTGAAGTATTGCAGCAGGTACCCGTCGTTGCTGGCGACCTCGACGACCAGCGAGCGCTCATTCAGCCCCAGCCGGGCCGTCATCGCCTCGGTGTATCGCCGGGCATGGTCCAACCACGAATCGGAAAAGCTCGAGAAATAGGCGTAGTCCTCGGCGAAGATCTCCGCCGGGCTGACGTACTCGGGCAACTGCACCAAGAAGCATTTTTCGCAAACATACACATGCAGTGGATAGAACGCCTCGGCGACGTTGAACGTCGCCGGCGTCACGTGGCGCTGGCACAGCGGGCTGGTCCCCAGGTCAACGAACGTGTGACCGAGCGGATGATCGCAGAACCGGCATCGGGGCGACCCGGATTCCCCGCGGCGTTGCGTCGTCGTCGGTGTCGTCGCGGCGACCGGCGCCGGTGGATTCATCGTGCTCGCGGACTTCATCATCGTCTCGGCTCCCAAATCCATTGTTTGCATTGCGGGGCGGCTCGGCGCCCACGCTCTCATGCCACGCCCGCCGCAGTCGATACAACAGCCCCCGCTGGTGGCGATGCCGGTAGATCAGTTGCCCCAGCCACACCACCCACCGCGCGATCGCGCAGTACGCCCGGCAACGGTCCAGCGGTTTCAATCCCGCGTGGTTCACCACTCGCAGGTACGCCAGCAGGCACTGCGCCTGCGCCGGCATTTTCGCATTCGGTCCGGCCGTCGAGTCCATCCACACCGCCTGCTGGGCGTTGTCCTGGTTGCTCGATTGGCTTTCGTGATATCGCCGCAAAAACAGCCTGCGCGGAATCTCGACGAACGTCCCCTGCATCACCAGCGACGCCAGCAGCACCTTGTCCGAGCCATAAAAGCTCAGATGCAGCGGCGAGCGTCGCAAGGCCGACGTCCGCATCAATCCGAAGATCTCGAAGCTCCAGTTGGTGTTCAACAGGAACGCCGTCAGCCGCTTGTGCAGGTCCGGCTCCGACAGATCGCGCGGCGGATCATACAGGTCGTCGCGCCGCAGCGTCCTTCCCCGCCACTGGACCGTGTCATCGATCCCCGGCCCGATGGGGATGGTTCGGCGGTCGGGGTCGATCACGGTCGTCGCGGTGTGCGCCAGCACCGCCTCCGGGTCGCGGTCCAAGGCCGCCACGCATTCGGCCAGATAGTCCGGCTCGAGGATGTCGTCATACGCCGCCCATTTGAAATAGTCGCCGCGCCCGAGCGTGAAGACCTTGTTGAAGTTCGGCGCCGCCCCCAGATTGGTTTCGTTGCGGTGATATCGCACCCGCCGGTCGGCCGCGACATACCGGGCGCAGATCGCCGTCGTCGCGTCGGTCGAGGCGTTGTCGCAGAGGATCAGCTCGAAATCGGTGAAGGTCTGGGCGAGGATCGAATCGATCGCCTGCTCCAGGTAGCGGGCCCCGTTGTAGACCGGCAGCCCCACGCTCACGCGCGGCGTTGGCGTCGGCGTCGGCGTTGGCGTCGGCGGTGGCGCGGCGTCCACGGAACTCCCGGATTGGATCCTCGTTTGATTCATCGGCAAGCCATTGGCGCCGGCGCAATGCCCGAAACCGCTCCCCGAAACCGCTCGGCGAACGCGCCCACTCGGTTCATCGGCGCCATGGGGCATCGAGTTGACCGCCTTGGGCGGAAAATAGCATGAGCAAGGTGTCTGGCAAAGCCAGTTCCCCCGCCGCCGCGGCCGCCGCCCGCATTTTCCGCGCTGCGAATCATCCCCGCGGCGCGTTACACGAGACATCGCCCCCGGCCTCCGTTCGCCTTGCCCAACGAACTCAGCCGCAACCGCAAGCCCGAGATGCACCATGAACGCCACCGTCGCCATCGCCAAGACCCACGAAAAACACCGTTCCATCGAGCGCGTCACCGCCTTGGTCGAACAGGCCATCGACCTCATCGGCGGCATGAAACGCTTTGTCCGTCCCGGCCAGACCGTTCTCATCAAGCCCAACCAGACGGTTTACTATTCGGCCGAGGAGGGCGTCACCACCGACCCGTACGTCGTGGGCGCCCTCATCCGGCTGGCCAAACGCGCCGGCGCCGGCAAGGTCCAGGTCGCCGAGAGCAGCGGCGGGTTCTTCAATTCCATCACCTGCATGCGAATCACCGGCGTCGCCGCCGTCGCCGAACGCGAAGGCGCCGAGCTGATCGACCTGGGGCGATCGCCCACCCGACTGGTCCGCATCCCCAACGGCAAGATTCTGAAAGAACTGCCCCTCCCCGTCGCCCTGCTCGACGCCGACGTCATCATCGACGCCCCCAAGGCCAAAAACCATCATATCCAGCCCATCACCGGCGCCCTGAAAAACTGGGTCGGCGCCGTCAACGCCGAGTGGCGACAGGAAAACCACGGCACCCCCGAGATGTTCGGCAAGTTCATGGACATCATGTCCATCACCCGCCCGCACCTGTGCGTGTGCGACGCCCTGATCGCCGGCGAGGGGGACGGACCCATCGGCAACCTCCCGCGCTGGTGCGGCTGCATCCTCGCCTCCGACGATCCGGTCGCCATGGATGTGAGCCTCTGCAAACTCCTGTCCCACGACTGGCACGACTTGGAGTTCGTCCCGGCCGCCGTCGAACGTGGAATCGGCATCGCCGAACCGATCACCTATGTCGGCGAGCAGATCGAATCCGTCGCCTTCGACGCCTGGCATCCGCACAAGGGCTACGACTACCTGCCGATCAACTTTCTCGTCGGGGAGGGCGTGACGTTGGCCGGCACCATCGGCCACGTCAAAAGCGTGCTGGATTCCATGTTGCGCCGCGGCGAGATCGAGCAGGTCATCTGGCTGCGCGGCACCCCCACCATCATGGTCGGGCGGATCGAGGATCCCCACTTCGAGACCCACCTCACCGAAGGTCCGTACATCGTGTTCGATGACGTGGCCCACGAGAAATACAAAACCGACCCCCGCGTCCACTTCGTCGCCGGCCACCCCGTCCTCCGTAACGCCATGCCCGAACTGCAAAAAGGGCTGGGCGTCAGTCTCCCCGGCAACCTCGTGCAAAAAGCCCAACAGTGGCAGCGCTGGGGCATGCACAATCTCCAATACGGCACCGCCAAGCGAAAGATCCTCACCGTGGCCAAACCCCTGGGCGTCCTCGCGTTCGTCGGCCTGCTCGCCGCCGCCATCGCTTATGGGGTGGGGAAAGAATAGTTGGCAGTGGGCAGTGGGCAGTGGGCAGTGGGCGGTGGGCGGTGGGCAGTGGGCAGTGGGCAGTTGGTAGTTAGTAGTTGGCAGTTGGCAGTAAAACCATTGCCTTCAGCCACTTACAACTTACAACCTACAACTTGCAACCCTCTCCCCAACTCGCAACTCACAACCCGCAACTCGCAACCTCCTCCAACCTCCTCCAACCTCCTCCAACCCATCTTCCCAATTCCCCCCCCACCGCTTACGATGCCCCCCATGATCGCATCGACCCTTCTTGGCCAGGCCGATTCGGCGGGCAATTGGCTGCCGGTGGCGCTGCTCATCGTCATCGGGCTGGGGTTCGCCCTCGGCAACGTCATCCTGTCGATCCTGGTCGGCCCGCATCGCACCGGCAAGGTCAAGGAAGGGGCGTATGAGAGCGGCATGATGCCCATCGGCGACACCCGCAAGCGATTCAACGTCCGCTTCTACATCGTCGCCATGATTTTCCTGGTGTTCGATGTCGAAATCGTCTTCTTCTATCCTTGGGCGACGATCTTCCCCCGCGAACTGGCCGTCGCCGGACACCCCAACGCCGGACTCCTGCTGGCGGACATGGTGATTTTCGTCGCCATCCTCTTGGTGGCCTACTTTTACGCCTGGGGCAAGGGCGTGTTCCGGTGGGATTGACCGCCCGATCCCCGCTTGACGCGATTCGGGGGCGCTCGTAACCTACCGACCACGCACCGGCGAAGTGTGTTTTGTCGGTGGCGTTGACGCCCCGCTTCGTGCAAAATTGCACGAAGTCCGTCGGATACCGCCCATGCCCGACACCCCTCCCCCCGACAACGATCCGGCGTGGGGCCGATACCTCGGGCTGGGGTTGCAGATGTTCGTCGGCGTGGGGCTGGGCATCGTCGTCGGGACGTGGCTGGGACGAAAGTTCGGCAACGAGTCGCGCGGGGTGCTGATCGGCGTGCTGGTCGGAGTCGCCGGCGGAATGTATGTGCTGATAAAGGATGCGGTGGGGATGAATCGGGACGGGAAGTAGGCAGTTGATAGTTGATAGTGGGCCGTTGGCGGTAGGCGGAAAAAGACACGAGTGAACGGCGACGGGAGAATGTGAGGACGACGGGCGCGATGGTGACGGGGACGGCGTTGGCCTTGCCGGTCGTGATC
>JBBSAF010000055.1:0-11825 GCA_038252525.1 Tepidisphaerales bacterium | reverse complement strand
AGGCGTGGACGCGCCCGCCGGGTTCGGCGATCAGGTCGCCGTAGACGCTGCCGCGCATGTAGAGCCGGCCGCCCTTGAGGATGATGCAGTTGCCACCGACGCTGCCCCAGAGGGTGAACGGTTCGTAGACGATCAAGTCGCCCTTGATTTGCCCGCGTTCCTCACGCATGTCGATTCCTCCGACGGTCCGGGGGTCGCATCCGTCAAACGGCCAGGGTCGAATCGGTCGGTTCGGCGTCGCTTTCGCCGAGGGCCATTCTCAGCCCGCGGGCGCTGCGCCGCTGGGCGATCCACAGGACCAGCAGCGCGACGACCGGCAGCCCGACGAATCGGAACCATTTGAGGATCATGGGCGCCACGTCCATGGCGCCGTCGCGCCCGAAGCGGGCGTCGCGCAGCAGCTCCTCCCAGGTATAGAGCGTGCCAACGAGCCGGAACCCCTCCCCGGCCAAGGCGCCGTCGCGAAGGAATCCCTGCCACGGGAACAGGATGACCAGCAGCACGACCGCCGCCAGAAACGCGCTGGTGAGCCGGGCGACGCCGATCAGCCGGCCGATCAGCATGATGGCGACGATCAGGAGCAGCGTGACGCACATCACCAAGACCGTCCCCATGGCGACCAACCCGCTGAGGGCGATGGCGTAATGGATGAGGTTGAACCCCTTGGGGCTTTCGGTCGGCAACGTGGCGGCGCTGGCGGGGGCCAGAACGGACGAATAGCGCGCGATGAAAAACAGGGCGAGCTGCGCGAGGATCAGCATCGCGAGGATGCCGAAGGTCCAGTTCTTGGCCCGGCGGGCGGTCAACAGCGCCTCGGCATAGTCGGCGGACAGGGCGACGGAGGTTTGCATGGTCCCATTGTGGCGTTTTTGGGCAGGGGGGGCAATGTGGAACTGCTGTCAGTTGACAGGGGTCGGTTGTCAGTTGCCGGAGAGGCGGTTGAGGAAAACGCACCCGGGCGGTATGCTTCGTGGCTTGGCTTGACGAAAGGAAATGGATCATGGGCGACAATCAACAGGGCGTCGATACACGGGCGGTGCACGCGGGGCAGGTCGTGGATCCGGCCACGCATTCGCGGGCGGTGCCGATCTACCAAACCACCAGTTACGTCTTCGAAGACTGCGCCGACGCGGCCGATCTGTTCGCGCTGCGGAAGTTCGGCAACATCTATACACGCCTCATGAATCCCACGACCGACGTGGTGGACAAACGCCTGGCGGCGCTGACCGAGGGGACCGGCGCGCTGTCGGTGGCGTCGGGGATGGCGGCGATCTTCTATACCGTCATGAACATCGCCCGCTCGGGACAGAACATCGTCTCTAGCGGCAACCTCTATGGTGGCACGCTCACGCTGTTCACCCACACCCTCAAGCGTTTCGGCGTCGAGGCGCGCATCGTGGACAGCTCGGACCCGCGGAACATCGAAAAGGCCATCGACGCCGATACCCGCCTGATTTTCACCGAGTCGATCGGCAATCCCAGGAACAATGTCGATGATTTCGAGGCCATCGCGGCCATCGCGCACAAGCACGGCATCCCCTTCGTGATCGACGCTACGGTGACGCCGCCACCGCTGTTCCAGCCGTTCGCCCACGGGGCCGACATCGCGGTCTATTCGCTGACGAAAATGTGCGGCGGGCACGGCACCAGCATCGGCGGGGCGATCGTCGAAAAAGGGGATTTCGACTGGAAAACCGGCGGGAAGTTCCCGGAAATCACCGAACCCGACGCGGCCTACCACGGCGTGAACTTCTGGGACGCCTTCGGACATCATCCCAAGGCGGTCGCGCCGGGATTGGCGTTCGTGCTCAAAATCCGCACCGGACTGCTGCGCGACACCGGGGCGTGCGCCTCGCCGTTCAACTCGTTCCTCATCCTCCAAGGACTCGAAACCCTGCCGCTGCGGGCGCGCAAACATGTCGAGAACGCCGTGATCGTCGCCGAATGGCTCGAAAAACACCCCTCGGTCGCGTGGGTCAACTACCCCGGCCTGCCCAGCCACAAGGATCACGCCCGAGCGATGAAATACATGCCCGCCGGCGCGGGGGCGATCATGGGCTTCGGCATCAAGGGCGGTTTGGAGGGCGGGCGGAGGTTCATCGACTCGGTGAAGCTCTGCTCGCATTTGGCGAACATATTGGATGCCAAGACGCTGGTGATCCATCCGGCGACGACGACGCATCAGCAGCTCACCGAATCCGAACAGGCGGCGGCCGGCGTGACGGCGGACTTTGTGCGCCTGAGCGTCGGCCTGGAGGACGTGGCGGACATCATCGCCGACCTCGACCAGGCCTTGGCGGCGTCGCAGCGGCGGGCGTGAGGAGCCGGGCCAACCGTGAACCCGGCGTCGAACCCATCGTCGAACCCTGCGTCGAACCCTGCGTCGAACCCTGCGTCGAACCCTGCGTCGAACTCTGCGTCGAACCTTGCGTCGAACCCTGCGTCGAACCCCTTGTCGAACCCACCGTCGAATCCAACATCGGACCCGTCGTCGAATCCCGCGCCGTCCCCGCGCCCACGCCCCGGGGACGATCCGCCCGACAGCCCGAGCTCGGTCGGGCACACCACCGCCCGGTCGATCGAGCTGGCCACCGCGGAGCATCCGCTCCAGCTCGATGGTGGCGGCGTCATCGGCCCGGTCGTCGTCGAATATGAAACCTACGGCACGCTCTCGGACGCCCGCGACAACGCGGTGCTCATCGCCCACGCCCTGTCCGGCGACGCCCACGTCGCCGGCTGGGATCGCAACGCCCATGTCGCCGGACGCGGCTACCGCGGCAAGCATCCGGGATGGTGGGACGCCATGGTCGGGCCGGGCAAGGCCATCGACACCAACCGATATTTCGTCATCTGCTCGAACGTGCTGGGCGGCTGCTACGGCACGACCGGGCCGTCGTCGATCAACCCCGCGACCGGCAAGCCGTTCGGGCTGTCGTTTCCGCTGGTGACGGTGGGGGATTGGGTGCGCGTGCAGGCGGTGCTGCTGGACGCCCTGGGCATCGAGAAACTCCACGCGGTGGTGGGCGGATCGCTGGGCGGACAACAAGCCCTCGAATGGGCCTTGGCCTACCCCGATCGCGTCGAGCGCTCGATCGTGTTGGCGGCCTCGCCGCGATTGAGCAGCCAAGGGCTGGCATTCAACGCCGTGGGTCGGGAGGCGATCATGAACGACCCCGGTTTCGCCAACGGCGATTACCACGGCAACGGCGGGCCGAACCACGGGCTGGCGGTGGCCCGGATGATGGCCCACATCACCTACCTGTCGGAAGAGGGGATGCACGAGAAGTTCGGCCGCCGCCGTCGGGCGTCGGCGCCGGGCGGGGGGTTCGGCGTCGAGTTCGAGGTCGAAAGCTATCTGACCTACCAAGGCCGGGCGTTCGTCGAGCGTTTCGACGCCAACAGCTATCTCTACATCACCCGGGCGATGGATTATTACGACGCCGCCGACCGCTGGGGCGCCGGCGACCTGGTGGCCGCCTGCGGACGCATCGAGTCGAAGGTGATGGTGGTGTCGTTCAGCTCCGACTGGCTCTACACCCCGGCCCAATGCCGGGAGTTCGCCGTGGCCATGTGCCGGGCCGGCAAGCCGATCACCTATGTCGATGTGCCCTCATGCTATGGGCATGACGCGTTCCTGATCGAGACGGCGCCGGTGGGGCGCCTGCTGCGGCATTTCCTGGCCGGGGAGGCGCCGTGAATCCGGTTGATTCATTGGATCGTTCGCGCCGGCTGTTGGCCCAGCTCGCCCCGTCGTTTTCGTCGATGGATGACTCAGCCCTGGCGGCGCTGTTGGCGCCGGAGGCCGCCCCGCACGATCCTGCCGAACGGTGGCAGGATGCGATCATCGAGTCGATCCTGCCGAGGGGCGCGTCGGTGTTGGATCTGGGTTGTGGCGACGGGAAATTACTGGCCCGGCTGATCGAATCCAAATCGGTCCGCGGGCAGGGGATCGAACTGGATGCCGACGCGGTGTTCGCGTGCGTCGCCCGCGACGTGCCGGCGCTGCAATCGGATCTGAACGCCGGACTGCGCGGGTTCGCCGACGGCGGGTTCGACTATGTGATCCTCGAAGAGACGCTCCAAACCCTGGCCCGCCCGGTCGAGGTGCTCCACGAGATGCTGCGCGTCGGCCGGCGCGGGATCGTGTCGTTCCCCAATTTCGGGCATTGGCGAGTGCGGCTGGATCTGGCGTTGCGCGGGCGGATGCCCATCACCGACCGCCTGCCGCACCGTTGGCATGACACGCCGAACATCCACCTGTTCACCCTGGCCGATTTCCGCCACTGGGCCGACGAGCGGAACGTGCGGATCGTCGAAGGCCACGTCCTGGGCGACGCCGGCGTGCGCCCCCTGGCCGACGGCGACGACCTGTTCGCGCGCGAGGTCCTGGTGATGGTGGGGGGTGAGGATGCGTGACGACGCGGGTGAGGCGTCCATGAAATGTTTGGATGCCACCAAAGCGCGTCGGAACGGCGGACTCCACTGTCGCGGTGCCGCTCCGGCCTCGCCCTTCCACAATTCCTTGTATCTTCAGAAAGGGAACTTCGGCGCTCGCGGCGCGGTTTTCACTACCTCCAAACCCGCTTTCGCCAGGCAATGCCTCCCCGACGGGGTCGAGGCGGCGCCGCGACATAAAACACGGTTTTTTCGTTCACCGCCTTGAACCGGGCGCCCCCGCGACAGGAGGCGGGCGGCGCGACCAAGGCGGCGTATGGCGCACGGTCGCGGATCCCCGGTTGCGACCGGGGACGGGGGCGGATAGCTTTCGCAACGAACGCGGCGAGAAACCAAACCCGTCCGCGCCGACAGGATCCCCGCCGTGCAAGCTGACGCATCCACCTGGTTCGACAAATGGCGCATTGGAGACGCCCGCCGCAAGGGCCTGTGGCGGCGCATCAACGAGCCGCAACTGTTCGTCTTTTCGTTCCTGCTGCTCATCGCCACGGGGACGTTGGGACTCAAACTCCTGCCCCGCCTCTATACCGGCGCGCCCCTGGGGTGGCTCGACTCGATCTTCACCATCACCAGCGCCGTCTGCGTCACCGGACTGACAGTCGTGGACACCGCCACCTATTTCACCTTCTGGGGACAGGCGTGGATCCTCCTCTACATCCAGCTCGGCGGGCTGGGGATCATCGCCTTCACCAGCGTCATCATCGTCGCCCTCGGCAAACGCCTGAGCCTGCGACAGGAGGGCCTATCGGCCAGCGCCGCCGAGATCGCCCCGCACGTCAGCCGCAAGAATCTCATCCGCGATGTCATCCTCTTCACCTTCGGCATCGAACTGCTCGGCGCCACGGCGCTGTGGATCGTATGGACCCCGGAGATGGGCTGGCGCTCGGCGGCCTGGCCGGCGATTTTCCACTCCATCAGCGCCTTCTGCAACGCCGGATTCTCCACCTGGAGCGACTCGCTCATGGGCCACCGCGGCTCGCCGGCGACGTTGGGGATCGTCATGGGCCTCATTATGCTGGGGGGGATCGGATTCCTGACCCTCGAGGAACTGGCACTGTGGGGTCATGCCCGTCGCCGGCGTCGCTTCTTCCGCATTTCCATCCATTCGCGGCTGGTGCTGGCCACCACCGCCATCCTCATCGTCGCCGGATGGGGGTTCTTCTCACTGTTCGAGTGGCACCGGACGCTGGCGGACATGACGCTGATCGACAAGCTGGTCAACGCCCTTTTCATGAGCGTCACCCCCCGCACCGCCGGGTTCAACACCGTTGATTATGGCGCGACGACCGATTCGACCAATTTCCTCACCATCCTCCTGATGTTCATCGGCGGTTCGCCGGGATCGACCGCCGGCGGGATCAAGACCACCGCCCTCGCCCTCATCGCGCTGCTCGGCTGGTCGCGCCTGCGCGGGCGGACATTGACCGATGTCTGGGGGCGGTCGATCCCCGACGAGACCATCCAGCGCGCCGTCGGGCTGACCGTCATGGCGTTCATCGTCGTGACCATCGGAATCTTCATCCTCACCGCCAGCGAACTGCGCGGGCAAGGGGCCGGCGGATTCATGCACTGCATGTTCGAGGTCACCAGCGCCTTCAACACCGTCGGGCTTTCCATGGATCTCACGCCCCACCTCTCGGACATCGGGCGCTGGACGGCCATCTCGCTGATGTTCCTCGGCCGCGTCGGACCGCTCACCTTCGCCGCGGCCCTGGCGCGGGAACGGTCGGGTTCCGAAGGATTCCGTTTCGCCTATGAGGACGTTGTCGTCGGCTGAGCATCGAAGGGATCGTCATGAAGCGTTTCATCGTCGTCGGATTGGGCAATTTCGGGGGATCGGTCGCCGAGGCGCTCCACGCCCGCGGCCACGAGGTCATCGTGCTCGACGCCAACGAGCAGGCGGTGGACCGCATCGCCCCCCACGTCTCGCGGGCGGCCGTCGGGGACGGTCGCAGCCTCCAGACCCTCGAGAAGCTCGGGGCCAAGGGCGCCGACGCCGGGGTCGTCTCCACCGGCGACGACATCGCCGCCAGCATCCTCACCACCATGGCCCTGCGCGACCTGGGGGTGCAGGATGTCTATGTGAAGGTCATCAGCCAGGACCACGCCCGCGTGATGGAACGAATCGGCGTGACCGAGACGATCTTCCCCGAACGCGAGAGCGCCATCTCGCTGGGCACGCGAATGAGCGGCACCGCGCTGCTCAACTTCGTCCGACTGGCCCAGGGGTTCGGGCTTCAGGAAATGGCGGTCCCGGATTCATGGAATGGCAAGACGCTGCGGGCGCTGGACCTGCGCCGCGGATTCGGCATCTCGGTGATCGCGGTGCACGACGTGCTGACCGACAAGATGACCGCCGTGCCCGATCCCGATTCGATCCTGCAGGAATCCGACACCCTCATCGTCGCCGGACGCGATGAAGACCTCGCCAAGGTCGCCGAGGCCAAGTGAGCCGCGGGGGCGCCCTTGCCTCATTGTCATACACAAGTCACCGGCCAACCGCCGTCGTTCCCATGTCGCGGGGGCGCCTCGCCCCCGCCTTTCCAATTCAAGCCGATGAGGACATCGCTCAACGGGGGTTTCACAACCCTCAAACCCATCTTCGCCCGGCGGTTTCCCCCGGACGGGGCCGAGGCGACCCCGCGACAAGGGGACTGCCGCCGGCGGCGGCGGACTTGTGTATAACAACAAAGCGCCCTTGCCCCCGTCGCGGCGACCTGCCCGGGCAAGCCGGGGTTTGCAGGCATGGAAAGCCGCGCTCCGCGCGCCGTTGTCACCGTCCCTTGTGCGACCAGGGCGGCACACTCAGAGACGGGGCGGCCACCGGCGGCGGGGGGGGCGCCGGCGCCCATCGCTCCGCGATCCGCCGAATCAACATCAGCATCCCCACCGCCACGATCGCCCCCGACACATCGGCCACCCAATCCAGCAGCTCGCAACTTCGCCCGAACATCGGCTGCGTCCACTCATCCAGCGCCCCCAGCACGCAGATGCACCCCAACACCCAGCGCACGATCGGTCGGCGCGGCCAGGTCGCCCACAGCGCCACGTACAGCAGCCCCGCCAATGTGGTGTACGCCAGCACATGCAGCGTCTTGTCGGTCACCGGCGGATGGCCGATGAACCGCGGCGGCAGATGGGTCAGCGTCAGCAGCACCAGCCAATACGCCGCCCACAGCGTCCAAGCGATCGCGGGGTGTCGTCTCATGGTGCGATCTCGCCCGACGGCTTGCCGGACGCCCCTCCGACAGACTTGCCCGCAGGCTCGCCGCGAGGTTCGCCGTGAAGCATGCCGTGAGGATCACTGCCAGGTTCGCCACGAAGTATGCCGTGGGGATCACTGCGAGGCTCGCCGCGAGGTTCGCCACGAGGCTCGCCTGAATCCTCGAGCGCACGCCCGTCGGGCGCCGCGGGGTTCAACAGCTCCTCGGCCAACGCGGCGTAGTCGGCCGCGCCGTTGCTCGTCGGATCGTAGTCGAAGATCGTCCGCCCGAAGCCGGGGCTTTCGGCCAGCTTGATGTTGCGACGGATGCGGGCGCGGTGAATCCGGGCATCCGACCACGGAAGGTTCTTCCCGCGGGCCTCGGCCAGATGGTCGGCGAGATTGGCCACCACCTCGGCGCTCAGTCGCGTCTGGCTGTCGAACATCGTCAGCACCAGCCCCTCCACGATCAGCGACGGGTTGAGGTGGTCGCGCACCAGCAGGACCGTCTGCAGCAACTTGGCCACCCCTTGCAGCGCCAGGAAATGCGCTTGCATCGGAATCAGCACCTCGCCCGCCGCCGCCAATGCGTTGAGCGTCAGCACCCCGAGGCTCGGCGGACAGTCCAGCAATATGAACTCGAAGTCGTGGTCCGCCGCCGCCAGCCGACGGCGCAACAGCGTCTCGCGGGCGATGACATCCACCAGCCTCGCGTCGGCCGACGCCAGGTCGATCGAGCCGGGCACGATGGCGAGGTTGTCGCCGACGTGGTGGACGGCCTCCAGGAAGCCGCGGTTCTCGACGAGCAGGTCGTACGTTCCGACCGCGCCGTCGTCGGGCTCGATGCCCAGGTTGATCGTCAGGTGCGACTGGGGGTCCAGGTCGATCATGCAGACGCGGCGCCCCGCCCTCGCCAGGGCGGCGCCGAGGTTGACGGTCGTCGTGGTCTTGCCGACGCCCCCCTTCTGGTTCATCAACGCGATGGTCCGCATGGAACGAATCTCCCGGAAAAACCGTCGTCCGCGACGGTCGGGGGATTCTGCCGCATCCTCCACCCGTTCACAAGCGCCTTGGTCAGCGCCCGGGTCGCGCCGCGGCGGACGGACGCGGAAAACCCGCGCGAAAAAAAAAGAAACCCTCCGCCGTGGCGAGGAGGGCTTCTTGTGTATCGGCGCCCATTGGACTTTGGAGCCGGGCCCGAAACGAAAAAGGTGACGAAGGGTAAAAGGGACCAAAAGGGAAGTCGTCGCCGCGGTTGGAGCCACGAGGGGCGACGCGCGAATCATCGCGTCACTTCTTCTTCTTGGTCGTCTTCTTGGTCGTCGACTTCTTGGTCGTCGACTTCTTGGCGGCTTTCTTCATGGCCATGGCGCGTGTCACCTCCTTTCTTAATGCGCAAATCTAAGACGCGCGCGGACAATCGTCAACGTTTTTTTGCCTCCGCGAAATCTTTTTCTTTCAAACCCGTCGCGCCGAGCGACGCCGACGCCTCCTTGTCGCGCCGTTCATCGCGCGTAAGATGCGTCGCGGACACCCTACCCCGAAGGAAAAATCGCCATGCCCATCGTCAAACGCCCCCTCGTTCTCATCATCCGCGATGGCTGGGGCAAGAACCCCTTCCCCAAGTGGGACAATGCCAACGCCGTCCACCTCGCACGCCATCCCGTGGCCGATGAATTGATGGCCAAATACCCCGCCACCCTCATCCACACCAGCGGCTTCGATGTCGGTCTGCCCGAGGGGACCATGGGCAACTCCGAGGTCGGCCACCAGAACATCGGCGCCGGCCGCATCGTCGATCAGGAATCCGTCCGCATCACCAAGGCCATCCGCAACGGCGAGTTCTTCGACAACCCCGCCGTCAACGCCGCGGTCGAAAACGCCCTGAAAAACAACTCGAATCTGCACCTGTTCGGCATCGTCTCCGATGCCGGCGTGCATGGGCTGCTCGAGCATCTCTACGGTTGCCTCGAGCTCTGCCAGCGCCGCGGATTGTCCCGCGTATTCCTCCACGCCTTCACCGACGGGCGCGACTCGGCGCCGATCTACGGCGTCAAATACCTCCGCGAGATCGAGGGCCGGATGAAACAGCTCGGCGTCGGAGCCGTCGCCACCGTCAGCGGACGCTATTACGCCATGGACCGCGACAACCGCTGGCCGCGCGTCGAGAAGGCCTACCGCGCCATGGTCCTCGGCGACGGCCCCCGTTTCCGCACCGCCCTCGAGGCCGTCGGGCACTATTACGAGCATCCCACCGAGACCAACATGTCCGGCGACGAGTTCGTCACCCCGTCGGTCATCTGCCCCGACGGCTCCACGCCGACGGCCCTGCTCAAGGACGGCGACTCGGTCATCTTCTACAACTATCGAGGCGACCGACCCCGCGAAATCACCAAGGCCTTCGTCCTCGACGACTTCGCCGGATTCGAACGCGGCCGCAAGCTCGACCTCTTCTACTGCACCCTCACCGCCTACGAGCAGGGCCTGCCCGTCCACGTCGCCTACCCCAAGCCCGCGAAAATGGTCAACACCCTGGGCGAATACATCTCCGATGCCAAGCTGCGACAGTTCCGCTGCGCCGAAACCGAGAAGTTCCCCCACGTGACGTTCTTCTTCAACGACTACCGCGAGCCGCCATTCCCCGGCGAGGACCGCCAGATCGTCCCCAGCCCCAAGGTCAGCACCTACGACCAGCAGCCGGAAATGAGCGCCTACGGCATCACCGACGAGGTCGTCAAACGACTCGACGCCGACCTCTTCGACCTCATGGTCGTCAACTTCGCCAACGGCGACATGGTCGGCCACACCGGCGTGCTCGACGCCGCCGTCAAGGCCGTCGAGGCCGTCGATATCTGCTGCGGCAAGGTGCTCGAGGCCGTCCGCCGCCGCGACGGCATCGCCATCGTCACCGCCGACCACGGCAACTGCGAGCAGATGATCGACCCCGAAACCGGCGGCCCGCACACCGCCCACACCACCTACGATGTCGAGCTGATCGTCGCCGACGACCGATTCCGCGCCAAACAACTCCGCGCCGGCGGCCGCCTCGCCGACGTCGCCCCCACCGCCCTCCATATGCTCGGCCTCCCCAAGCCATCGGAAATGGACGGCGTCTCGCTGATCCCCGAATGAGGGTTCATTTGTGATCCAATGTTCGTTGGTCCATCGATGCCCGCTGCTGTCCCTGGAGGGGGGGATGAACCGGGCGGCGCCGCAAGCCGGCGTCGAGGTGATGGAGGCCCCATGACCCCATTCTCCGATCGGCAATTCCGCCAAGACGTTGACGCGGTGCTGGATGCCGCACAACGCCAAGGGGAGGTCCGCATCAAGACCGGCGATGGGCGCCAGTACGGCCTTCGGTTGATCCCGACGGGACCATCGCCCTTGGATGTGCCGGGGGTGGACACGCCGCTTTCCCGCGAGGAGCTTCTCCAAGCCCTCCGCGAAGGCCGACAGCGCGGACCGGAGCCGGACGAGGACGCGACGCGATGAGCCGCCCCGTCGCGCTGAGCGGCCCATTGCCTCATCCCCGCCCGACCCTATAATCCCGCGTCGGATATCAGACCAAAGGAGTATTGATTATGGCGCACATCATCGCCGAGCCGTGCATTGGAACCAAGGACACCGCCTGCGTCGCCGTCTGCCCCGTCGATTGCATCCATCCGACCAAGGAGGAGGCCGAGTTCGAGGGCGCCGAACTGCTCTACATCGACCCCGACACCTGCATCGACTGCGGGCTGTGCGTCGATGAATGCCCCGTCAAGGCCATCTTCCCCCAGGAGGACCTCCCAGCCGAGTGGGTCGGCTTCATCGAACGCAACGCCGAGTACTACAAGAAATGACCCGGGTCGACGCTGCGCGCGCGCCAAGCGCCCCGCCCTCGCCGCATCCCTTTTTCATGTCGCGTGGGCGCCCCGCCCGCGTCCCACAACGCGACCGGCACCGATTCCTGTAGCTCAGCCGCCCCCGGCTGTGGGACTGGCCGATTCCTGTAGCTCAGCCGCCCCCGGCTGAGTGACTGCCGTCCGCCGTGAATACGGGGGGGGGACTTCTTTTGTCGCGTGGGCGCCTCGCCCGCGTCCCACAACGCGACCGGCACCGATTTCTGTAGCTCAGCCGCCCCCGGCTGAGTGACTGCCCGATTCCTGTAGCTCAGCCGCCCCCGGCT
>JBBSAF010000054.1:0-11879 GCA_038252525.1 Tepidisphaerales bacterium | reverse complement strand
TCATCGAATTGATCGAAGGGTATTCCAACACCCCCGGCGACGCCCGCGCCGGAGATCGCGGCGCCGGGGGCGCATCGTGTTGACCCGCATGGCTCCCGATGACAGGTTTGACGAGCGCCGCGACCCACGCGATCGTGGCGACTGGCCAAGAGGCTGTGAACTTTTCCCATCGGAGACAAAAACATCCCGTTTTTATGGCTGAAAACGAGGCTTTTTTCCTGAAATTCAATAAATTCACAAACTCCAAGTTGATCGAACTTTATTCCAACACCGACGCCCCGGCGTCACGGGACGGAAAACAATGTGCGGCATCGCCGGAATCATCGGACGCATCGACGAACCCAACCGACTGGCTCTCCAAGCCATGGCCGACGCCATGCGCCATCGCGGACCCAACGGCGAGGGAATCTGGACCTCCCCCCCCGATTCCCGCGGCCACGGCTGCCTGCTGGCCCATCGCCGCCTCAGCATCCTCGACCTCACGAACTTCGCCAGCCAGCCCATGACCGATCCCGCCACCGGGCAAACCGTCGTCTTCAACGGCGAAATCTACAACTACGAATCCTTGCGGGCGGAAATGGTCGCCCAAGGCCAATCCTTCACCTCCACCGGCGACACCGCCATCCTGCTCCGCAAGTTGGCCCTCGAAGGCCCTTCGTCCGTCGGCGCCCTGCGCGGCATGTTCGCCTTCGCCCTCTGGAACCCCTCCGCCCGCACCCTCACCCTCGCCCGCGACCCCCTCGGCATCAAGCCGCTTTACCTGTACCGCAATCCCGACCCGAATCCCGACCGCGCCTGGTCGCTCATCTTCGCCTCCGAAATCCGCGCCCTCCTCGCCGGCGGGCTGCTGCCGCGCCGCCTCGATCCCACCGCCATCGCCTCCATCGTCTGGAACGGTTTCGTCACTGCCCCCGGCGCCATCGTCGCCGGCGTCGAGGAACTGCCGCCGGGAACCATCGAGGTCCTCGACGCCCACGCCAAGCCGCTCCACCGCGACACCTTCTGGACCCTCCCCCGGCCCCGTCCCGACCGAAACGTCACCGAAGCCGACCTCCACGATGCCCTCCGGGAGTCCGTCCGACTCCACCTCGCCAGCGATGTCCCCCTCGGCGTCTTTCTCTCCGGCGGCGTCGATTCCTCCGCCATCGCCAACCTCGCCCAACAAGCCTCCACCGACCGCGTCAACACCTTCACCTTGGCTTTCGAGGAATCCGACTACAACGAAGGCCATATCGCCCGCGCCGTGGCCGACCAAATCGGCTCCCGACATCACGAAATCACCCTCACCCAATCTCATTTCGTCGACCAGCTCGACGCGGCCATCGACAGCCTCGACCAGCCGACCTTCGACGGAATCAACTCCTATTTCATCAGCCGGGCCGTCCGCGAGGCGGGGCTGACCGTCGCCCTCATCGGTACCGGCGGCGACGAGCTGTTTGGCGGCTACAAAAGCTTCTCGGAACTCCCGCGTTTCCAAACACTTGCGCGACGCGCGCGTTTCATTCCGCTCCCCCTGCGTTTGAAAGTGGCCCACGCCATCGCCCGCTGGAAATACGGCAAATCCACCGGCGTCGGCCCGCAAACCCGCTGGGCCAAACTCCCTGACATGCTCCGGGTCGGCGACGACCTGCTCGGGCTATACCAGTTGGCGTATGCCCTGTTCCTCCCCGCGTTTCAAGCGCGGTTGCTCGACGGCTCAACCGCGACCCCCCCAAGGCATCGCCAAGACGGGTCATGGCGCGGTGTCCAGGCGCTCGACGGCCCGACGGCGACCCCCCCGGGGCATCGCCAAGAAGGGTCGGTGCGCGGTGCTCAGGCGCTCGACGGCCCGACGGCAACCTCCCCAGGGCATCGCCAAGAACGGTTAGGGCGCGGTGCTCAGGTGCTCGAAGGCCCGACGGAGAGCTCCCCCATGCTTAGTGGTCTTCCCGCCGCCCTCCACCAGCGGTTGCGGGCCGAAATCGAACAGCACCCCCCCCACTCCGCCATCAGCGCCCTGGAGCTGCGGCTGTTCCTCGGCCAGCGCCTCCTGCGCGACACCGACGCGGCCAGCATGGCGGTTTCACTGGAGGTCCGCCTCCCGTTGGTCGATTCAGTATTGACCGAGACGCTCGCCGGCGTGCCCGATGACCTGCGATATAACCCGTTGGGCCGCAAACAGTTATTGCGGAACGTCGGATTGCGCGGTTTGGACCCGGCTTTGTTCGAGCGCCCCAAGAGCGGCTTTGTGATGCCGTTCGACCGGTGGATTCGCACCCATTTGGGACAGATCATGGACCGAACGATGCGCGATCCCGACGCCGCCCGCGCCGTCGGCCTGAACCCCGATGCCGTGTCCCGGCTCTGGGACGCCTTCCAAGCCGGCGGCAAGGGCATGTACTGGTCGCGCGTCTGGGCGCTCTATATCCTCATGCGCTGGGCACGGAAGCACCAACTGACGTTGAACTGACGGGAACCGCATGGATCGCAGCTACCTCCTCATCACCCCCTGCCGCGACGAGGCCCAATACGCCCGGCGGACGCTGGACAGCGTGGTCGGACAAACGATTTTGCCGAAATTGTGGCTGATCGTGGACGATGGATCGAAAGACCAGACCCCGGCGATACTGGCCGAGTACGCGCGCAAGTACCCGTGGATCAAGGTGTTGCGCCGCGAGGACCGGGGCTTTCGCAAGCTCGGCGGCGGAGTCATTGATGCGTTCTATCATGGCTACGATACCCTCAACCCCGATGAGTTCGCTTACAGTTGTAAGTTCGATCTGGACCTGGACTTACCGCCGGAATATTTCCAGCGGATGATCGAGCGGATGGAAGGGAATTCGCGTCTGGGAACCTGCTCGGGCAAGCCGTATTTTCCCGGCCCGGACGGACGGCTCATCAGCGAAAAATGCGGGGATGAAAACTCCGTCGGGATGATCAAGTTTTATCGCACCGCATGTTTCCGACAAATCGGGGGGTATGTGCGGTATTTGATGTGGGATGGGATTGACGGGCATCGGTGTCGGATGCGGGGGTGGGTGGCCGAGAGTTGGGATGACCCGGCGGTGCGGTTCATTCATCTGAGGCCGATGGGCACGAGTCACAAGAATTGGTGGACCGGACGGGTGCGGCACGGGGTGGGTCAATACTATATGGGGACGCATCCGATTTATATGTTGGCCAGCGGACTGTTCCGCATGGCCCGACCGCCGGTTATGGTTGGGGGGCTTGCCATGCTTTGGGGTTATGCCAGGAGCGCTTTCCAGCGCGGGGAAAGGTATGAGGACTTGGCATTCCGCAAGTTTCTGCGAAAATATCAGATGGATTGCCTGATCCACGGCAAGGCATCGGCGACGGCGGCATTGAACGAGCGTCGGGCGAAGGTGTGGACCGGCGACGGGGCGCGATCCAACTGATTATCAACACTGTATTTATGTCAATCGAAGGCGGAGTCGCAGGCTCGGCTGCCCCGGCGCCGTCGGTGCCTTTGGCAGTTGCTTATTTGGGACTTTGGGGGGATAGTGACGGCATTGCGATGTGGGTTGGATCGCGCGCGGCGATCCAGTGTCGATCGCCCGGCCAAAGCCGATGTGCCGGTGGGTCGATGAAGCAATGGACCCGCCGTGTGTTGTTCACCGGAAAGCGCCCCCTCCATGAAGAGGCGTAAGATGTACCTTCGCTATGGCGATGTGGGTTGGGATGCGGGCGACGGCGGCGTCGAGCCGACGGTCGCGGCCGCGCCGGCCCACAACGATCCCAAGCCCCGGTACGGGCGGAGTTTGCGCAACGAGCGGTTGCCGATGGTGCGGCTGAACGGGGTGGCGGTGCACGCGATCACCGAGGATCAGTGCGTGCAATACATCCTCAAGGAGCTGCGGGAGGGGCGCGGGGGGACGGTGGTGACGCCGAACCTGGACCATTTGCGTCGATGTCAGACGGACCTCAATTTCGGGGCATTGGTGGCCGAGGCGGATGTGGTGGTGGCCGACGGGATGCCGCTGGTTTGGGCGAGCAAGTTGCAGGGGACGCCGCTGCCGCAGCGGGTGGCGGGGTCGGATTTGATATCGAGCCTGAGCGCGGGGGCGGCGCGGGAGAATCGGTCGCTGTTTTTGTGGGGTGGGGATCCGGGGACGGCGGCGGGGGCGGCGGCGGTGTTGCGGGAGCGGCATCCGAATCTGCGGATCGGGGGGATTATTTGCCCGGCGTACGGATTCGAGAAGGATGATCGGCAGATGGCGGGGATCGTGAATGCGATCGCGGAGGCCAAGCCGGATCTGGTCTATGTGTGCCTGGGGTCGCCGAAACAGGAGAAATTGATCCAGCGGATCCGTCCGATGGCGGCGGGGGCGTGGTGGCTGGGGCTGGGGAACAGCTTCAGTTTTTTGTGCGGGGATGTGCGGCGGGCGCCGCGATGGATGCAGAAGATCGGGCTGGAATGGGTGCACCGGCTGTTGCAGGAGCCCAAGCGGTTGTTCAAGCGGTACATCGTGCAGGGGATTCCGTTCGCGGCGAAGCTGCTGGGTCAATCGGCGTTGGCGGGAGCGCCTATGATCGGCGGCGGCGCGGTGATGGAGCCGGCCGAGCCGGAGTCGGGGCCGCGGGATGCGGCGCCGGGGGCGGCGGTGGAGGCGTCGAAGTCGGTCGACGCATCGCGGGGCGCTTCGAGCGAGCGGACGCCGCGGATTTCGTCGGGGGCGGCGGTGGATTTGGGACGGTTGCGGGCGGTGATCCTGCTGGGGGGGTCGGTTCGGCCGACACCGTTGACGAGCCACATCGGTCGGGCGGTGCTGGATTTGCCGTTGGACGACCGAAGGACGCTGCTGCATGGGTGGCTGGGTCAGGTGCGGGAATTGGGATCGAAAATCGGACTTGGGGAATTGCCGGTGCGGGTGCTGGTGAACCGGGGGACGTCGGACCCGGCGAGCGGCAATGGGGGAAGTTGGCCGGAGTTGCGGGTTGAACGGGATTTCGCGGAATACCGGGGGACCGGGGGGGTGTTGGGGGATGTGGCGTGGGATTACCGGGATGACGACCTGATTTTGGTGGCGAACGCGTCGCAGTTGCTGCTGGATCCGCTGCATCGGCTGGCGGTGGCGATGGCGGAGACGCGGGGGCAGGTTTGTTTGGTGGGGCACCAGGACGGGACGCCGAGCGGTTTGATGTTGCTGACATGCGGGGCGTTGCGGATGATTCCGGGCACGGGATTCGTCGATATGAAGGAACAGGCGATGCCGGCGATCGCGTCGAATTACGAGGTGACGGTGGTGCAGCGGCGGAGGCCGACGGGGTTGCCGATCCGAACGCTGGCGGAATACATCACGGCGCTGCGGCATGAGCATCGGGGCCGGTTGGGGAGCCGGGCGGGTGGCGATCCGCTGGATGAGAGCTGGCAGCCGGCGTTTTCGTTGGTGGAGGCGGGGGCGACGGTGGAGGGCGGGGCGCGGGTGCACGATTCGGTGGTGTTGTCGGGGGCGACGGTGGAGAGCGGGGCGGTGCTG
The DNA here is from genome assembly GCA_038252525.1 of Tepidisphaerales bacterium. GTDB lineage: Bacteria > Planctomycetota > Phycisphaerae > Tepidisphaerales > Tepidisphaeraceae > JBBSAF01. The sequence continues at coordinate 6,402 of JBBSAF010000054.1, read as the reverse complement.
GTGCGGTCGGTGGCGTGCTCGGGATGTCGGGTACGGCACGACGCGACGGCGGTGGATCAATATTGCACGATGGCAGGCGAAGGCAACCGGAAGGGCGCATGACGTTTCAGGGCATGAATGTGGACCGCTATCGGCGCTGGCACTATCTGGCGGCGGTGTTGCTCGCGCTGCTGGGGGTGTGGGTGACGTGGGAGGCGTGGGCGGACATATTCCAGATCGCGTACAAGGATGAGGAGTACAGCCATATTTTCATCGTGCCGTTGGTGGCGCTGTGGTTGGTGTGGGTTCGGCGGGCGCGGCTGCGGCATTGCCGGGCGAGGTTCACGGCGCTGGGGCCGCTGACGGTGGCGCTGGGGTGGATGCTGATGACGTGGGGATTTTATCGGTTGAACGCCGAGCGGATCGGGGAGATGGGCTGGGGGGTGCGGTGGCTGTTTTGGGGGCTGTACGGGGTGCTGCGGACGCTGCACATCAGCCATGCGGGGCAGTCGCTGTGGCACCTGGGCGCCGTGATGGTGGTGCTGGGGTGCGGGCTGTCGGTGTTGGGCAAGAGCTTTTTGTTCCGTTTTTTCCCGGCGATCGCGGTGTTGGTGTTCCTGATCCCGGTGCCGGGGGATTTGCGGCAGCGGATCGCGCTTCCGCTGCAGGCGTGGACGGCGCAGATATCCGAGACGCTGTTGACGCTGATGGGTTTCGCGGTGGAGCGGTCGGGGAACATGCTGGCGGTGAACGGTCAGCCGGTGACGATCGCCGAGGCGTGCAACGGGATCCGCATGGTGTTCGCGCTGATCTTGGTGGTGTACGCCTTTTCGTTCGGGATGCCGCTTCGGAACGGGGTGCGGATATTGCTGTTGGCGCTCAGCCCGCTGGCGGCGATCGCGGTGAATGTGCCGCGGATCCTGACGACGGCGCTGATTTACGGGTATTTCTCGAAGGAGACGGGGACGGCGTTCCATGATTACAGCGGTTGGCTGATGCTGCCGATCGCATTTTTGATGTTGTACGGGATCATCAAAATTCTCAAGTGGGCGATGATCCCGGTGACCAAATACACGCTGGCGCAGTCGCCGCTGTGAGGTTCGATGAGACCGATGGCCAAAAAATGGGTGCTGATCCTGGGCAGCCCGCTGGTGACGGCGATGCTGCTGGGGGCGATCGCGTTGGAGAACGCGCGGCATGTGAAGCCGGAGAACGTCGAGCCGTTCCATGAGGCGGCGAAGGCGGCGATCGCGTCGTTGCCGTACACGATGGGGTCGTGGGCGGGCAGCGACATGGAGGTGCCGCCGGAGGCGGTGAAGCTGCTGAAGCCGAACATCATATTGAGCCGCAAATACGTGAATTATTCGAAGGTGAACCAGTGGGTGAGCCTGCTGATCGTGCAATGCCGGGATTCGCGGGACATGGTGGGGCATTATCCGCCGGTGTGCTATCCGGGGCAGGGCGAGGAGATGGTGAGCCAGCGGGATTTGACGATTTCGGTGGCGGGGCTGACGGTTCCGGTGCGGGAGTATTTGTTCCAGCGGAGCATCGCCGACCAGGTGGCCAAACGGTATGTGTACAACTTCCTGGCGGTGCCGGGGGCGGGTTTGATCCGTGACATGGAGGGGGTGTACCGGGCGGCCGAGGACTATCAGCGGCGGTATTACGGCGCGGCGCAGGTGCAGGTGCTGATGCCGGTGGACATCGAGGAGGCGGCGCGCGAGGGGATCCTGCGGACGTTTTTCGGCGCCAACGCCGGTTTGATCCGATTGTTGCGAGATGGAGAGTTGAAATGACGCAGAACAATTCCCTGGCGATGGCGAACCGTCTGCCGGCGCGGGCGGATGACGCATGGGGGCAACAGGCCTTGGCGCCCGGCGGCGGCGGTGGCGGGGCGCCGGTTTCGTCGCCGATCCAGCGGGTTCATCGGGTGCTGCGCGGGCGGTACATATTGGCCGGGGTGCTGGCGGCGGTGTGCGCGGCGGGGGGGGCGTGGCTGGGGTACAAGAGCCAGGCGCCGACGTACCGGAGCGTGGGGGCGATCGAGATCCGCCCGACGATGGACCGGATGAACGATTCGCCGGTGGTGATCCCGATGTACACGCAGTACATGGGCACGCAGGCGGAGGTGATCCAGAGTCCGCGTGTGATCCAGATGGCGATGAAGAGCGACGAGTGGGCGGTGCTGAACCGGGGGGCGTCGCAGCAGTCGATCGCGGATTTCACGGAGAACCTGGAGGTTCGGCGGCCGGGGGACACGTATCTGATCCAGGTGCTGTTCACGGATGAGGATCCGAAGGCGGCGAGCGCGGCGGTGCGGGCGGTGATCCGGGCGTATCAGGAGATTTATGACGACGCCGACGGACGGGAGCTGCGGAACCAGATCGCGTATGTGGACACGGAGCGGAACCAGATCGACAAGGAGATTCGCAGCCGGCAGGACCAGGTGTTGGCGTTGTCGCGGGAGCATGGCAGTCCGGAGAACGTGACGACGTTCCACAACGCGGCGGTGCAGGAGCTGGTGCGGATCCTCAGCCAGCTCAACGAGGCGCAGATCCAGTTGGCGGTGATGGAGTCGGCGAGCAAGCCACGGGAGGACAAGGGGGGCAAGGTGGACCCCAACAGCCTGACGGCGATGCAGATCGCGTCGGTGGACCCGAACATGGCGGCGATGTTGGTGAAGAAGGAGCAGTTGGAGTTCAACCTGAACACGCTGATGAAGACGCTGGGGGAGAACCATCGGAGCGTGGTGTCGGTGAGGGCGGAGCTGGAGTTCCAGAACAAGCGGATCGACGATTACATCGAGCAGTATCGCAGGCAGTATGGCAACCAGTTGGCGAATCCGGTGGGACCGGCGAGCGCGGCGACGATCGACCAGCAGCGCGAGCGGGCGATGACGCTGGGGAAGATGTACGACAAGCAGATGGCGACGGTGACGGCGTTGAGCGACACGTCGGCGCGGATCGGGAAGTTGAAGCTGGAGATCGACCAGTTCCAGCAGAAAATGGATGAGAACGCGAAGAAGATGGATCGGCTGAAGGTTCGGGAGGCGTTCAGCGGGCAGATGCGGGTGATCAGCTATGGCGACGATCCGAACAGCCCGTGGCGCGACAAGCGCAAGCAGGCGGGGGTGGTGGGATTCGTGGGCGGGGCGACGTTGCCGATCGCGCTGTTGATGTTTCTGGGACTGCTGGACCAGCGCTATCGTTATAGCGACGAGGCGGGCGGCGGGATGGGCGGGATGGCCTTGTTGGGGATCCTGCCGGACCTGCCGGATTTGCTGACGGACCCGGACCAGGCGGCGGTGGCGGCGCACTGCGTGCACCAGATTCGCACGATGCTGCAGATCGGCGGGCACGGCGACGACCGACGGGTGTATGCGGTGACGAGCGCGACGCCGGGCGATGGCAAGACGAGCCTGACGCTGGCGCTGGGGTTGAGCTTCGCGGCCAGCGGGAGCCGGACGCTGTTGATCGATGCGGACTTGGTGGGCGGGGGATTGACGCATCGGTTGAACGTGCGGACGGCGGAGGGGATTCTGGAGGCGATCAACGACCGGATGGTGCTGGAGCATGTGCAGCCGACGGAGGTGTCGGACCTGGCGATTTTGCCGGTGGGCGGGGCGCACGCGCATCATGCGAGCTCGATATCGCCGGCGGCGGTGCGGCGGCTGATCGCCGAGGCGCGGAAGCACTATGACACGGTGTTGATCGACACGGGGCCGATTCTGGGGAGCATCGAGGCGTCGGGGGTGGCGGCGAACGCGGATGCGGTGATATTGGTGGTTTCGCGTAAGCAGCAGCGGCCGATGGTGGAGAAGGCGTTGGGACAGTTGGCGTCGATCCGTGCGAACGTGGCGGGGGTGGTGTTCAATCGGGCGCAGACGCGGGATTTCGAGAAGTCGGTGAGCCGGATGTCGATGCGGTCGATGCCGGCGCGGGAGAACGGGTCGGGCAATGGCAAGCCGCCGGCGGCGTCGGGCGGCGGGGCGCGGAAGGGGTACGGGCCTGTGGCGCACGCGGTGGCCAAGTCGTTCAAGCCGGGTGAAGGCTCCGATGATGAAGGTTGAGGCGCGAACGGTCGCGGGAGTGGAGGGCGTCGAGGCGTCGGCGGCTTCGTCGTCGGCTTCGTTGACGGCAACGTCGGCGTCGTTGGACGGGGGATCGCGCGCGCGGCGCCGGACGCTGTGGGGGCTGGAGCCGGCGCAGTTGCATGTGCGACATTGGGCGGCGCATGGGGTTCAGGTGGTGCAGCAGGGGGAGCCATCGCAGATCGTGCGGCACGCGGAGCTGTTTTTGTTGACCGATCCGCGGACGCTGGCGCTATTTTCGCTGGCGCCGTTGATGGACACGTTGAATTGGGTGAAGCCGACGGTGCTGTTCGTGCGGTTGCATGACACGCGGGAGCGGGGGTATCGGGAGCGCGTGGTGACCGACGAGGCGGGGAAGTTCGTGCGTTTCCAGCGGGTTTATGATGCGTTCGAGGATTATCGGCTGGCGCGGGTGGTGATGACGCCGGACCGGGAGATCGCGCAGTTGTGGCAGTCGTCGGCGGACCCGCTGACGGCGTGGCGGCGGCTGCGACGGTACATCCCGCGGATCGAGCGGGCGACGCTGAGCGTCGAGGGGACGGTGTACGACCGCGCCGCCGACCGGGAGGTGGCGCTGTTCCTGCGGGATTTGATGGGGTCGTGGAAGCGCCCCGATGCGACGATCGCGCGGGCGGAGCGGCACGGTGCGGAGGTGTGGCGGGATCCGACGGCGAGGATCGCGGCGGACGCGAAGTTCATCGGGGCGGTGTGGGTGGGCGCGGGGCGCGAGGTGGCCGGCGGGGCGACGGTGATCGGCCCGGCGTGGCTGTGGGATGACGAGTCGGCGCGGCCGCGGACGGAGGCGATCCAGTGGTTGGAGATCGAACCGCAGGAGCTTGCGCCGGCGGCTCCGTTGCCGCGTGCGGGGACGGTTTTGGATCGCGCGGGCAAGCGGTTGTTCGACATCGCGTTCGCGGTGGCGGCGCTGGCGATGAGCCTGGGGCTGTATCCGTTCATCATGCTGGCGATCTGGCTGGAGGATGGGCGGCCGTTCTTTTTCGCGCATCGGCGGGAGACGATGGGGGGACGGGAGTTCCCGTGCATCAAGTTCCGGTCGATGCGGAAGGACGCCGAGACGATCAAGGAGCAGTTGCGGGGGAAGAACCAGGCGGACGGGCCGCAGTTTTTCATGGATGAGGATCCGCGGCTGACGAAGGTGGGGAAGGTGCTGCGGAAGTATCATCTCGATGAGCTGCCGCAGTTCTGGAACGTGCTGGCGGGGCAGATGTCGGTGGTGGGGCCGAGGCCGAGTCCGTTCAAGGAGAACCAGTATTGCCCGCCGTGGCGGGAGGCGCGGCTGAGCGTTAGGCCGGGGGTGACGGGGCTGTGGCAGGTGAAGCGGACGCGTCGGGCGGGGACGGATTTCCAGGAGTGGATCAAGTACGACATCGAGTATGTGGAGACGCGCAGCGCGTGGCTGGATCTGAAGATCGTGTTGGCGACGGCGTATCAAATCATTCGGAAGGCGACCCGTTCATGAGCATGAGACCCAAGACGAAGCGTCGGTTGGTGGTGTTGGTTTCGGTGGTGGTGCTGCTGGCGGCCGTGGTGACGGCGTTGGTGGTGATGCAGAACCGTCGGAACGAGGCGAAGATCCAGGGGTATCGCGCGACGGGTCTGTCGAAATACGAGGCCGGGGATTACGAGGGGGCGCTGCAGCCCCTGAGCAAATACATCACGGCCCGGCAGGACGACCCGGAGGTGCGGTATGCGTTCGCGGTGAGCCGGAGCAAGGTGGCCGAGCCGAGCGGGAATTATTTGTTCGAGGCGATCCAGCATCTGGAGTTTTATGTGCAGAAGCGCCCCGACGATGTGAAGGCCAAGCGGCTGCTGTTGGAACTGTACAACTCGGTGCAGCGGAACACCGAGGCGATCGCGCTGGCGGATGCGATATTGGGCAAGGCGCCGGAGGACCCGGATGCGATGCGGTACAAGGCGATGAGCCTGTATCGGTTGCGGAAGTTCGACGAGGCGCTGGCGGTGGCGGAGAAATTGAACGCGGTGGCGCCGCTGGATTTGGCGGGGCAGCGGCTGACGTATGAGTTGATGTTCAACCTGCGCAAGCCGGTGGACGAGGTGTTGAAGCGGGCGGCGAAGCAGCGCGAGGCGAACGCGGGCGATCCGCGATTCGAGCTGTTGCAGGCGTATGCGCACATGTATGCCAACCAGGCGGACGAGGCCGAGAAATGGCTGGATACGGCGGCGGGGCATGTGGGGGGGGAGGTGGAGACGGTGCAGTTGCTGTCGTCGTTGTATGACCAGTTGCAGAAGTTCGACAAGGGCCAGAAGGTGTTGGAGAAGGCGGCCGACGCGACGGACGACATTCGGTTGAC
>JBBSAF010000053.1:0-11932 GCA_038252525.1 Tepidisphaerales bacterium | reverse complement strand
CACCGATACCCCCCTTGGCCACATACCTAACAAATCCCATAATTTTTCCCTTGACAACCGTCCACCTCCCTAACATAATACACCTAACAACGACCAACCAAGGTCGATCGGAGATTCCCATGATGACCGTTCGCCAAATTGAAAAGCTCTGGAACACCAAGGGTTACACCCGACTCCTGGGCGATCTGCTATCCGGCCGCCCCGAGGCCTCCGCCCGCCTCGAAACCGAACTCCTCGGCGCCCTCCCCGTCGCCGCCTTGGCCATCATCCGCCTGGACGAACTGTCGCAGTCGCATGTCTGCCTTTGCGATAAGTTGCTCCGAACCCTGCTCGCCGCCCAAGAGTCCGACGGCGGCTGGGGCGATCCCGCCGTCACCGCCCTCTGCCTCCGCGCCCTCTCCTGTGATGGCGGCGCCGGCTTGGCCATCGAACGCGGATTGGTCTATCTCGCCAACCTCCAAAAATCCGACGGCATTTGGCCCAACATCCCCATCCGCCGCCTCCCGGCCGACCCCTTCGTCTCCGCCTACATCCTTTTCACCCTCGGCGACCACCCCGATTTCCGCGCCGGTGTCCGCTTCGACCAAGCCGTCGCCTGGTTCGAGTCCCATGAGTCCGCCCTCGACCCCGAAACCCGTCGCCTCTGGGACCGCGCCGCCCACCGCTGCCGACTGGCCACCGCCGCCCCCGCCGCCCTCTGGTCGTGAGGATGTTATGAGTTGCGAGTTATGAGCGGAGACTTGGGGATACTGGCAGTACGTTGCACGTTATGCGTTGTAAGTACTGAATCCACTGCCATTTACGATCCTCGACCGTGAGAGGGCGGTGCGGTGGGCACCCTCCGTCCCCCCCTGATTTCAACTGCCAACTGCCAACTGACAACCGTCAACTGCCTTTTGCCAACTGCCAACTGCCCCCTATCAACTGCCAACTGCTCCCCTCATCCACCGATCAATCGCTCCCGCGGCTTTCTTCCCATCCCCCATCGCCAAAATAACCGTCGCCGCGCCGCGCACGATGTCCCCGCCGGCGAAAACCCCCGGCTTGCTCGTCATCAGAGTCTCGTCCACCACGATGTTGCCGCGCTTGTCCAGCTTCAAATCCGGCGTGGTCTGCGTCAACAGCGGATTGGCCTTGGTGCCGATCGCCTCCACCACCACGTCGCACGGCAAATCGAACTCCGAACCGGGGATCGCCACCGGGCTTCGTCGCCCGGAGGCATCGGGTTCGCCCAGCTCCATCCGTTGACACCGCAGCGCCTTCACCCACCCGTTTTCATCCCCCAAAATCGCCAGCGGATTGGTGAGCATCTGGAACGCCACCCCCTCCTCCTCGGCGTGGTGGACCTCCTCCAGCCGCGCCGGCATCTCCGTCCGCGAGCGCCGGTAGACCAGGTTCGCCGGGTCGGCGCCCAGTCGCTTGGCCGTCCGTACCGCGTCCATGGCGACGTTCCCCCCGCCGATCACCGCCGCCTGCTTGGGGCGCAACACCGGAGTGGCCGAATGGGCATCGTACGCCTTCATCAAATTGACCCGCGTCAAGAACTCGTTGGCCGAGTAAACACCCTTCAGATTCTCGCCGGGGATTCCGAGGAACACCGGCAGCCCCGCACCGTTGGCGATGAAGACCGCGTTGAATCCCTCCTCGCTCAGCAGATCGTCGATGGTGTACGTCCGTCCGATGACGACGTTGCACTCGATTTTCACGCCAAGGGCGACGAGCTGGTCGACTTCCTTGCGGACGATCGCCTTGGGAAGACGGAACTCAAGGATGCCATAGATGAACACCCCCCCGACATCGTGCAGGGCCTCATAAACCGTGACGGCGTAACCCTTTCGGGCCAGCTCCCCCGCCGCCGTCAGCCCGGCCGGACCGCCGCCGACGACCGCAACCCGCCCGCGCGGCGTTCCATCGGTCGGCGCCACGGGGGAAGTCGGGCACGCGGGCCGCGCGTCTTGCGGGGTCGAATTGTCCATGCCGGCCAGCGCCACCGGCGCGGTCGCGGCGGCGTGTTCCCGCGCCCAGTCGGCCACGAAACGCTCCAGATAGCCGATGGCGACCGGCTCGCCCTTGTTGCCCCGAATGCAAAGGCATTCGCACTGTTTTTCCTGCGGACAGACCCGCCCGGAGATGCCCGGCAGGGCATTATCGCGGAATAAATGCTTGGCGGCGCCCGCGAAATCACCACGCGCGACGGCCGTGACGAACGCCGGGATGTTGATCTGCACCGGACAGCCGTTCATGCACTTGGGATCCTTGCAATCCAGGCAGCGCTGGGCCTCGCGGATGGCCAAATGCTCGCCGAGACCGAGGTTGACCTCGGTGAAGTTGGCGTTCCGCAGGTCGGCCGACTGCGCGGGCATCGACTGACGGGGGATTTTCATCCGCTCGGCGGGTTTCAGCGGGGGAATGGACGGCTGGGTCATGGAACTCCTCGGGGATCGAATCAATGACTTTCGACGACACCGGTGGCGCGACACACCTCGCGGTCGGCGGCGCCTTTTTCCTGGGGTCTATACGCCGTGAGCCGGTCGGCGAGTTCGCGGAAATCGACTTTGTGGGCGTCGAACTCCGGGCCGTCGACGCACGCGAAGTTCATGAGCCCGCCGACCTGCACGCGGCAACCCCCGCACATGCCGGTGCCATCGACCATGATCGGATTGAGGCTGGCGACGGTGGGGATGCCCAGCGGGCGGGTCAGCTCCGCCACCGCCCGCATCATCGGCACGGGTCCGGCGCAGATCACCTCGCCCACGGGGTGCGTCGTGGAGCTGTCTTTGATGAGCTGGTCGAGGCGCTGGGTCACAAACCCGTGGAACCCATGGGAACCGTCGTCGGTGCAGGGGTACACCGCATCGCAGACCTCCCTAAGTTCTTTTTCCAGAATGACATACGGTTTGGATCGCCCACCCATGATCGCCGTCACGCGGTTGTTCTGTTCCTTCAGGGCCTTGGCCTGCGGGAAGATGACGGCGGTGCCGACCCCCCCGCCGACGATGACGGCGTGCCCGACATGGTGGATGTCGGTGGGCTTGCCGAGCGGGCCAACGATGTCGGGGATCGAATCGCCGGCCTTCAAGGCGGTCAGCAGCCGGGTGGAAACCCCGATCGCCTGGACGATGAGCGTGACGGTCCCGGCGGATTTGTCGGCGTGGGCGACGGTGAGGGGGATGCGTTCACCATCCTCGGCAACGCGGACGATGACGAACTGCCCCGGTCGGCAATGTCGAACCACGTGCGGGGCGCGGATCACCAGCCGGGTGACCTGGGGGGCGAGGGATTCGGCTTCGAGGACGGCGTGGGGCATGGACACTCCAAACGGTAACTTACCGAAAACGATCCGAATGACCGCTTGCGGAGGAGGAAACAGGATAGCGGGGATGCCGAAGGGAAAAAAGCGTCTTTGAGTAAAGTTCCCCCCACGGTTTGGCCGAAGTAATAAGTGCCCAGCGACCTGCTTAACAACCATTCGGAAGCCCTTGAGGCTCAACTGATAAGGTAAGCACCGGTGTCCTGGGTTTTTTTATGCGCGCACGGAATCGACCAGATTAGGGTCCACGCCGCCGACGACGCGGCGAAGGCGGATTTTCCCATTTTCGCGCCGAATCGGGGGGGGACGATCTCTTGTTGCTATACACAACATACAACTCCACCGCCGCCGCCGGCAGTCCTCTGTCGCGGTCCCACGTCGCGGGGCCGCCTCGGCCCCGTCCGGGGGAGGACCACCGGGCGACGATGGGTTTGTAGGTTGTGAAAACCCCCGTTGAGCGCCGTCCTCATCGGATTGAATTGGAAAACCGGGGGCGAGGCGCCCCCGCGACATGAGAACGACGGCGATTGGCCGGTGGCTTATGTATAACAACGGGGGCGAGGCGCCCCCGCGACATGGAAACCACGGCGATTGGCCGGTGGCTTGCGTATAACAGGGCGCCGTTGCCCGGAAAAACCAACCTCGCAACGCACAACCCGCAATTCACAACCCGCCGCATCCGCGCGCCGCGGCCGTCACAAATAAATAGGCGCACCCGCCCATCCCCCGGGAACCCCTCCCCTTGCCCCGACGCCGATCCATCGCGTACTCTCGCGGGCCGACGCACGGCGCCCACCCTTGGCGCCCGGCGCGTGTCTGCCCGATGGGGTTCGCACCAGGAGACTTGACCATGTTCCGCTCCGCTTGGATCGTCGCCCTCGCCGCGATCATGTTCACCGTCACCGCCTTCGCCCAGCGAACCAGCGCCCTCATCAACGAGGCCCTCGACCAGCCCGTCAAGCTTGATCTCAACGGCACCCTCCCCCAAGCCATCGACGCCATCGCCAACCAGACCGGCGTGCGCATCCGGGCCACCCCGTCCGTTTGGGAACTGCTTCCTTGGGGCGAACAAACCAACCTGTCGGCCAAGATCGAAAACCAAACCCTGCGCGAGGCCCTCGACGCCATCACCCGCAAGCTCGGCCTGCGCCTGGAACTCAAGGATGAATACGTCGAACTGTCCCCCATGGGCGCCCTCGCCCGTCTGGGTCGTCGGGCCAACCCGGCCGAGCTGTCCGCCCTCGACCTGCTTTGCTCCACCCCGCTGGGATTGAACCAAGACCGTCCGACGGTCAAGGCGCTGCTGGCGGCCGTCGATCAAAAACTCGCCGACGCCAAATCCCCCTTCGCGGTCGAGAATCGCGCCTTCGATGGCGCCAACCAAGACCAAACCATCCCCCTCGCCCGCAACGCCACCCTCGCCGACGCCCTGGACGCCATCGACGCCACGACATCCGCCACGTGGTATCCGTGGGGCAAGAGTGTTGTCATCCTGGGCAAGGCCGACCAAATCCGCGGGCAACTCGCCAAGACCATCAGCGCCCATTACGACGGCGTGGAGGTCGCGCAGGTGCTGACCGAACTGTCGCAACGCGCCGGCGTGCCGATCTCCATCGAACCCGGCGCCCTGCAGCGCATCGCCCCGGAGTTCCGCAACATCCGGCTGCTGCTGGACAACGCCTCCATACGGCAGACCCTCGACACCGTGTCGGGCTTCACCGGGCTCACCTACACCGTCACCGACGCGGGCATCCACATCTCCAATAAATCCGGCGCCGGCGCCCCCGCCCGCGAACCCTTGGCCGGACTGCTGACCCTCCCGGACCTCGGCATCGCCGTCCCCATCCCCCAGTCGCAAATGCCCGACGACCTGAAGGCCTACCTGAAGTTCAAGGCCCGGCGTGAAATGCAAAAAATGCGGAAGATGATGGCCGAGGAAGGCTTCATCCCCCCCGCCACCCAACCGGCGACCCAATCCGACGACCTGTGAGACGCCTCCTTATTATGCCAGGCGCGGGGATGCGCCTGACCCACAACTATTTTCTGTGAGCGCCACGTGTCAATGCGCGTCAATGGTCTTCAAAGCGTGTGGGACGCCTCTTCGCGCCCGAAGATATCGGTTGATCGCCGTGCAACGCGGCGAATCCTCAAGTTGACGGCATGAAGCGTCGGACCCCCGCCGTTGGCCGCGGCGGCGCCTCCCCCGGTCCCCGCGAACGTCGCTCATTTCCCGAATGCGAAAATCGGATCCAGTTCCTCCGCCATGGCGTTGGCCTCGGCCGCTTCGGCGTCATCCAAGGGCGTGAACCGCTCGGCGATCTCCAGCGCCCGGAGGAACAATCCCCAATCCCCCGGCGGGATCGCCGCCGTCACGGGCTGCGAAAGCGTGAACCGCAGCGCCAATTCCGTCTCCCGCGAAGTGGTCCACGGCTCGTACCATCCCTTGGGATATTTTCCGCGGTCGGGATGGTTCGCCGGCCATTTTTGTTTCGCCAGCGCCTTGAGCGCCAATATCGCCAGTCCCTTTTCACGCGCCCGAGCCACGATCTGCGGGCCGAAGTCGCCGGCGACCCAGGTCGTCAAACTCACCGGCACGAGGATCGAATCGAACGGGTACCGATCCATCGCCGCGAACGCCGCATCGACCGAATGGGCCGAGAATCCGACATGCCGCACCCGTCCGTCACGCTGGGCCGCGTCGAGGGTCTCCATCGCCCCGCCCTTGGCGAAGACCGCCTCCACGTCCGACGCCACGTCGGTGATGTGATGAAGTTGATAGAGGTCGAAATGATCCGTCCGCAGGCGGCGCAGCGAGCGCTCCAGATCCGCCGCCGCCCCGTGTGCGTCGCGGCATTCGGTCTTGCACGCAAGGAAAACCCCGTCCCGATGCCGCTCCAGCGCCGGACCGAGCATGATTTCGGCATCGCCATATTGCGGCGCCACGTCGAAATAGTTGACCCCGCGCCCGATGGCCTCGGCCACCCGGCGTTCGGCGGTGTCGGGCGACTCGTCCCTGACCAGAATCCCCCCGAAGCCGATCACCGACAGCTCGATGCCCGGACGATATTCCCTGCGCGGCAGCGCGATCGTGGTTGTGTCCATGCCCCTTATTTAACCTTCGGCGCGTTCCGATGAAAGGGTTAAATCCGGCGTGTTCGCCGTCGCCGCGCGGGCGCCGACCCCGCACGCGCGCCGGACCCGCCCTCCCAATCGCCCGAAAAATCCGGCCCAATCCGGTCCCTTCGCCGGCACCCGGCGCAGCGCCCGTCGCAGCGCATCCACCGCCGGTCCCTTGGTCCCGCGGCGCTGCATCTCATTCCAACAGAGGGTGAAGAAATCGCGCGCCTCGTATACGTTCCGCCAGCGCAATCGCTCGATCAGCGACAAATCCAGCGGATCGTCGAAACATCGGTCGCTTTCGATTCCCGCCGTCAGCAGGTTCAGCCGCGTCAGCAGGCACTTCTTGCACACGCCGCAATTGCGCGACGGGTCCGATCCCTCCCAGCAGACCTTGATGCAGTCGATCACCCGGGGGTATGCCGCCAAGGCCTCGAGCTTGTCGGCCCGCCCGCACGCGCCGCCGTCGGTGATGACGGTGAACCACCCGTTGCTCGCCAAGGCATCGAATGCCGGCGGGTGCGACAGCCCCATCCGCAGCACGTCGTACGGCGCCCCGGCCGACACCACGCCGAAGGCGTACTGGTTGGAGAACATCGCCAGGGCGTTGGCCGTCAGCGGGATCGCCGATTCCGGCCAGCAGGCGTTGTCCAGCTTGCGAATGTCCGTGCGCACCGTGTGCAGCGGCAACCCGACGCGCTCGATCGTCGGGCGCGCTCGATCGCGCATGGCCGCGAACAAATCCGGGCGGTCGAACGGGGCGTCGAACCCGTGGATCATGACCATCGCCCCCAGTTTGTGCGAGGCCGCGCCATCCGTCCCCAAGGCGTGGCGCATGACCGTGTAGGTGGAATCCAGTCCCCCCGACAAGGCCGCGATCCCCCCGTCCGCCGCGCCGGGCGGCCGGTGGATCTCCACCACCCGATCCGGCGTCAATTCGCATTCGCGCGGGAACTTCCACGGCATCAACTCATGCCGCGCCGCCAGCAACTGCCCGAGGTTGAACAGGCCATGGAGACTCATGGCGCCGTGCACCACCAAATCCCGATCCGCGCGGGCCGCGATCAGCGCCAAGCCGAACACATACGAATCGACCACCGGCGGCAATTCCAGTCCCGCCACCTCCATCGCCCGCCAATGGACCGTCTGCCGGGCGGCGCCCAGCACCGGCGGCAAATCCTCGAGCACGATGCGATGTTCGGAGGCGCCGTCGATCGTCGACGACTCGAACCAGGCGTGGATGGCGGCCGGTCGGCTCATCGTGGATGGACCTTTCCGATCCCCATCGCCGCCGCCGCCCAGCGCCAATGATCGCGGGCGAACACGGTCCCGCGATTGAACCACATGCGGGTCGCCAAGATCCATTTGACCGGGCTTCGCGCCCGCCAATGCTCGACCGTCGCCCGCGCCTCGGCGGAGACCGACGCATCGCCCATCGACAGCGCCATCGCCGCCCAGGCCGCGCCCGGTCCCGCCCGCCCGCGCCCGGCCGCCGCGAATGCCAGTTTCGTCAACGTGCGCTCATCGCGCCGGCGATGACGGATCGTCGCCCGCACGACCTTGGCCAACGCCGGATGCCGCGCCACGTCCGCCGCCTGGCGCGGCGGCGCGACGAATCCCCCATCGATCAAGATCGCCATCCCGTCGCCGCTGAACAGATCCGGCAGGCACGGGCCCGGCCGGGGGAACAGCCGATGCGCCGCCAACAACCCCCCGCGCGAGACGATCGCCCGTCCATATTCGCCTCCCAGCGCATGGATCGCCGCCGCCACCCATGGCCCGCGACCCATCAACGGATCGACCCATCCCTCGGCCAAGGCATTGACGGTCATCACATGCAGCCGAATCCCCAGCAGCGCCGCCGCCTCGCGCATCTCCCCGGCGCCGGCGCCATCCCCGTCGCGCAGCCCGACGATCCGCATCAGGGCATCGATCTTGGGCGCCCCCGCCGCCCGCTCCTCGATCATCCGCACCAGCGTGTGCGTCGATGCCAGGCTCCCCGACCACGCGAGCACGGTTGCGGGCGCGGATGCGGGCGGTGTTGCGGGCGCGGATACGTTTGCGGACGCGGGCGTGTGTACGGTTGCGGGCGCGGGCGCGGGCGCGGGTAAGGTTTCGATTGAGGACGCGGGCGTGGACGTGTGTAAGGTTTCGATTGAGTACGCGGACGTGGGCGTGGATACCGTTGCGGGTACGGTTGCGGTGGCGAACGCGTTTGCGGCTTCCCCAAGAGCCGCTCCCTCGGTGTCGATCGTCGGCGCCCCGGTCGCGGCGCGGTCGCCGGCCGAGGGGCGAATCCCTTCCAGAATCTCATCCGCCTCGATGGCGGTCGCGGCCACGGCGCCCCGCGACCACTGGTTCCAAACCCGCGCGTAATCGGTCATCCGCCACAGCGCCCCGCGCGTGATCGGTCCATGCACCGACAGCCGGCCCGCCCCGGACCGCATGGCCACCGGCAAGGCCGCCATCGCCAACCCATCCAACGACCTGGGCGGCGCTGTTCCCGCATCCCATTGCAGGCGCATCGGCCGCAGCGGTTTCCCGTCGCGGCAAAGACCCGCCTCCCACACCCCCGGCCGGGCGTCGGTCAATTCGAGATGGAACGTCGTTTCCGGCATGATGCGAAACCCAACCGACCGGCGGCGTCGCCAGCCCGCACGTCAGTAGTATCGCATCAAATCACCCTTGATATGAGCAATTTCCCCAAGTTTGCGACCCCTTGCGCCGCGCCCCAAATAAAGGTACCTGTCCCCTTTATTTAAAGGGGACAGGTACATTTATTTAAAGGGGACAGGTACTTTTATTTCCAGGCGAAGCCCACGGCGTCCAGAAAGGCCTTGGCCAGCACCATGTGGCCGGCGGGGTTGGGATGTACGCGGTCCCAGGCCAAGGCGTTGGGATGGATGTGCGCCAACACCTTCAGGAACGCCTCTTGGGTATCCACCAGGATCGCATCGTGTTTTTTGGCCAATTTTTTCACGATCGCGCCGTACTCATCCATACGTGCTCGCATCGCATCATGGGCGTTGGATTCGATGTAATACGGCGTCATCAACACCAAACCCCTCAACGTCGCCCGCGTTTTGCCGAGCAAGTCGTCGAGGGTCGATTCGTAGGTGCTCGGCGAGACATGGGTTTCCGTCTGGCGATAAGAGTCGAACTGCCGCCAGACATCGTTGATGCCGATCATGACGGCGAGCCAGTCCGGCTGGATGTCCAGCACGTCGGACTGCCAGCGGGTTTTGAGATCCACAACCGTGTTCCCGCTGTTGCCGACGTTGACCACGCGAATGGCTAGCGCGGGATACACCGCCAGGAGCAAGGCTTCGACCAAGGCGACATAGCCGCGTCCCATGCAGTCGCCGAGCCCCTCGGAAGGGGCCGGGCGCGAGCGCCCGCAGTCGGTGATGGAATCGCCGATGAAAACGAGTTTCTGACCTTTGCCCAGTATCATTTTGCTCTTTTCGTGCAGGGGTCGAACCGCGCACGTGCGCGACCTCGCAGGCGTGGGTTATTTTTCCGCTGCGGGGTCTGATCGACGGACATGGCATCAAAAATCGAGGCGGTTTTTGTCCTTGACCTCGGTGGCATCGTCGAACGCATTGAACGTGTCGCGCCCGGCGCCGCCATAAAGGCTGTCGTGGCCGGAGTTTCCGTTCATATAATCGTTGCCCGCGCCCCCGAACACCACGTCGTCGCCGGCCTCGCCGTCGAGGAGGTCATTGCCGGCGCCGCCGTCCAGCCAATCGTTGCCATTGCCCCCGAGAAGCGAGTCGCCTCCGTCGCGTCCGAAGAGTTGGTCGGCTCCATCCTCGCCATTGAGAGTGTCGTTGCCGGCGCCGCCATCAATGAAATCGTTGCCGATGCCGCCGAGGATCCAGTCATTGCCGACGTGGCCGATGAGAATGTCGTTGCCGGCCTGGCCGAGGATCGTGTCGTTGCCCTGCTGGCCGTTGATTTGGTCGTCGCCGTCGCCGCCGTCGAGCAGATCGCCAGCGGCGCCTCCGAGAATCGTGTCGTTGCCCTGCTCGCCGTAGATCACGTCGAATCCGGCGCTTCCATCGAGGAGGTCATCGCCGATGCCGCCCATCATGACATCGTTGCCGGTTCGGCCGAGCAGGACATCCTGTCCGACACCGCCGCGCAGGACATCGTTGCCGGCGCCGCCGTCGAGGAGGTCGTCGCCGGAGCCTCCGATGAGGGTGTCGTTGCCGGCGGAACCGAGGACGGTGGTGGGGTTGACGATGGCGCCGTTGGTTTCGTCGAGGGTCACGGCATCGTCGCCGCCGAGGGCTTGGATGCGGATGCGGTTGAACTTGGCCAGATCGACGAGGGTGGTGGTCTGGTTGACCTTCACGAGCACGGTGCGGTGCAGGGCGTCGTTGGCATCGAGGGAGATGCTGATGACGTCGGCCCGTCCGGTGCCGACGACGTTCAGGAGCGTGCCTTGGAGCGACACCGAAAGCAGCCTGCGGGGTTCAAGGGCGTCAATATGGCGGGAATCGGGGGAAAACGACATCGTGGACCTCGGGTGAATGGTTGGATGAAATCAATAAGCGCCGGGGGCGCCCCGTGGTTTATCGGACCTTCGGGGTGGATTCCTTGACCCCGGCGGTTGTGGTTCGGGAACGAACGCGGCTACACTGGGGGGCACGCCGCGCGACAACCCCGGCATTTCCGGGCTTTGGGCGCGAGGGCGACACACACAAGGACATCATGGCAACGGATCTGGAATCCCGCATTTTGCAGCACATCACCCATTCGCGCTATCGCGCGGTCAAGGCCCGGGGGCTGGCCAAGCAGCTGGGTTTGGAAGGGGACGAGAATTACGGCTCGTTCCGCGCGGCCCTCAAGGTCTTGCGCGACGCCGGGAAGATCGTCGTCGGCGACCACACCCGCATTGAACCCGCCCCCGTCGGCACGCCGGCCCGCGGCGCCGGGGCGGCGGCGCCCACCGCGCCGTCCACCCTGCAGGCCGGCGTGGTGATCGGATCGTTTCGTCACCATCGCAAGGGATTCGGTTTCGTCATGCCGACCCAGCCGGCGGGACACGAGGATCTGTTCATCCCCGAAGGCTCCAACGCCACCGCCATCACCGGCGACATCGTGAAGGCCAAGGTGACCGGTTCGGATCGGCGCGAGGGCAAGGTGCGATACGAGGGACGGATCCTCGAGGTGCTGCAGCGCACGCGCACGCGGTTCGTGGGGTCGCTGACCAAGGTGGCCAACAACTGGGTGGTGCTGCCGGATGGCAACGATCTGACGGCGGTGATCGCCACGCCGGATGCCGGTTCGCGGCACATCAAGCCGGGAACCAAGGTGGTGGTGGAATTGACCACCTACCCGCAGGGCGGGCAGGGCGCGGCCGGGGTCATCATCGAGGTGCTCGGCGAGGCCGGGGAGAAGGATGTGGACCTGCGCGGCGTGATCGCGCAATACGGGCTGCCCGAATCGTTCCCCGAATCCTGCCTGAACGAGGCCAGCGCCGCGCTCCAGCGATTCAAT
>JBBSAF010000052.1:0-11994 GCA_038252525.1 Tepidisphaerales bacterium | reverse complement strand
GTCATGGTGGGCGCGATCCTGCTGGTGCTGTGCGCCGACGATGTGGCGGCGTTCCTCTTGGGATGGGAGGCGATGTCGCTGGCCTCGTTTTTCCTGATCCAGTTCGACGACGCCGATGCCGCGGCACGGCGCGGGGCGTGGATGTACCTGTTATGCACGCATGAGGGGACGGCGAACTGAGAGTTGCCGATGAACGGGATACACATCGGGCTGGCCGGGGGAACGTCGTTCGGGGCGCTGGCGGCATCGGCGGGCGGGGTGTCGGGGGGAATGGCGGTGGCGCTGTTTCTGCTGGCGGCGGCGGGATTCGGAACCAAGGCGGGGCTGGCGCCGATGCACGTGTGGCTGCCGGCGGCCCATCCGGTGGCGCCGGGGCCGGTGTCGGCGTTGATGTCGGGGATCGTCATCAAGACGGGGATTTTCGGGCTGTTGCGCGTAATCTTCTGGCTGCCGGGATTGCCGGCGTGGTGCGGGGCGGCGCTGCTGGCGGTCGGGGCGATCACGGGGCTGTGGGGGATATTGCAGGCATTGGGACAGGGGAATCTGAAGCGGCTTTTGGCGTACAGCAGCGTCGAAAACATCGGAATCATCGCCCTGGCCATCGGAGTGGCGATGATCGGCCGGGCCAATGGCAATGATCTGCTGTGGACGCTGGGGATGGCCGGCGCTTTGGCGCATGTGCTGAACCATGGGCTGTTCAAGGGACTTTTGTTCCTGTCCGGCGGCGCGGTGGTCCACGCGACCGGCACGGGCGATCTCGACCGGCTCGGCGGATTGGCCAAGGTCATGCCGCACAACGCGGCGATGTTCCTGGCCGCGACGGTGGCGATCTGCGCGTTGCCGCCGATGAACGGGCTGGTGGGTGAATGGATGATCTACCAAGCGCTGTTCGGCGCGGCGATGATGAAAAACGGGCTGTCGGCGGCCGCCGCGATGGCCGGGCTGGCGGCGCTGGCGCTCATCGGCGGATTGGCGCTGGCGACGTTCACCAAGGCGTTCGGCATCCCATTTTTGGGCGAAAAACGCGATGCGACGATCCATGCCCATCCCATCGACAAGTCGATGATCGGGGGGATGGCGATTTTGGCGGTGGCGTGCCTGGGGATCGGGCTGGCGCCGGCGGTGTTGATTCCGCCGCTGATGCGGACGGTGGGGTCGGCCGCCTTCGGACAGTCGGCGCCGGGGGCGATGGGATCGCTGGTGTGGGTGGGGATCGTCGGGGCGGCGGTGATCGCGGCGACGACGGGATTATGGATTTGGCGACGGCGGGTGGCGGCGAATCGTCCGCCGGCGACGACGGGACCGACGTGGGGATGCGGGTTCGTCGCGCCGACACCGCGAATGCAGTACACCGGCACCGGCCTGGCCGATTCGCTGGTGGAGACGTTCGCCGCGGCGCTGCGGCCGCGACGGAGAGGCGGCGTGCCTGCGGAACTGTTCCCGCGGTCGGGGGCGCTGGCGGTGGATATAACCGACGGGATGCTGGATCGGGTTCATGCCCCGGCGTTTTTCGCGGTGCGCCGGGCGGCCAGACGGTTGCGACCGATGGCGCGGGGGAAGGTGCAGGTGTATCTGCTCTGCTTGGCCGGGACGCTGCTGGCGGTGTTCGTGGTGGAGGCGGGAATGGAGTGGGGGGAGGCGCCTTTGATTGAGAAAACAATCCCGACCATTGAGGAAGGGACGGGGGCGAGGCGCCCCCGCGACGTGGGCAGGGAAATGGGCGCCGCGAGCGAAGGCGCCTTGGAGGCGGATGCGGGGGCGGGGCGTCCTCGTGACGTGGGGAGGGAGGCGGGCGCCGTGGGAGAAGAAACCTTGGCGCGGGATGCGGAGGCGAGGCGCCCCCGCGACGTGGAGAGGGAGGCGGGGGCAGCGGGGGAAGGCACCTTGACGCGGGATGGGGGGGCGGGCGGGTCTCGCCACGGCGGGGAAATGCGCGAGGAGGGGATGCAACCATGATCGCACGGGTGTTGCACATTTTGCTGGACCTGGCGCTGATCGTCGCGCTGCCGCCGATGCTCATCGCGGTGATTTGGAAAGTGAAGGCGTGGTTCGGGGGGCGCGACGGGCCGGGGTGGATGCAGCCGTATCGGGATTTGCGGAAGCTCTGGAACAAGAGCGCGGTCTATTCCCGCACGACGACGTGGGTGTTCCGGGCCGGGCCGGTGGTGAATCTGGCGGCGTTGGGGACGGCGGCGCTGCTCGTGCCGATCTCGGGAACGGCGGCGGTCGCGGGATTTCCGGGCGATTTGATCGTCGTGGCGTATCTGCTGGCCTTGGGGAAAATGGCGACGGTGCTGGCGGCGCTGGACACCGGGAGCAGTTTCGAGGGGATGGGGGCGGCGCGGGAGATCACCTTCGGCGCGATGGCCGAGCCGACGCTGTTCGTGGCGTTGGCGGCGCTGGCGATCGCCACGGGGCAATTGCGGTTGGGGGCGATGCTCGGGCCGGTGCTGGCGGCGGCTTGGCCGGGGATGATGCCGGCGAGCCTGCTGATCGCCGCGGCCCTGTTCATCGTGATGTTGACCGAGTGTTCGCGCATCCCGGTGGACGATCCGACGACGCACCTGGAATTGACGATGGTCCATGAGGTGATGGTGCTGGACCACGGCGGGCCTGAGTTGGCGATGGCGACCTTCGCCGCGGCGCTCAAGCTATTGTTGCTGGGGTCGATCCTGCTGCATGTGGCGATGCCGTTGGCGCCGTGGCCGATGAAGGTCGTGGCGCTGCCGCTGTTGGCGGCGGTGGTCGGGGTGGTGGAATCGACGATGGCGCGATTGCGGCTCTACCGCGTGCCGCTGCTGCTCGGGTCGGCGTTGGTGTTGGCGGGGCTGGCGGCGCTTTTGGTGACGATGGGGGGCAAGGCGTGATGGACCTCCAAACCGCGATAGACGGGGCGCTGGTGATGGTGCTGCTGCTGGATCTGGGGCTGCTGACCCTGGGACGGCTGGCGACGGCCATCAAGGCGCTGGCGCTGCAGTGCCTGGTGTTGGCGCCGTTGCCCCTGGCGGCCGAGGCGATGCACGGATCGGTCGGGGGACATGGCTGGTTGATCCTGGGGGCGACCATCGGATTGAAGGTTTTTTTGATCCCGTGGGTGCTGCTGCGGGCGATTCGCACCGGGGAGATCCACCGGGAAATCGAGCCGCTGGTGGGGTTCACGGCATCGCTGGCGATCGGGGCGGGGTTGCTGGCGGTGGCGTTCGCGGTGGGCGGGGGCATGCGGGCGCCGGGGCTGTCGATCTCGCCGCTGTTGGCGCCGGCGGGGCTGGGAACGGTGGCGATAGGGCTGCTCATCATGATAAGCCGTGTGAAGGCGATCACGCAGGTGGTTGGATATTTGGTGGTTGAGAACGGGGTGTATATTTTCGGATTGCTCTTGGTCGGAAGGATGCCGGCGCTGGTGGAGATGGGGATTCTGCTCGATCTGTTCGTGGCGGTGTTCATCATGGCGATCGTGGTGCATCACATCCGTAGGACATTCGATCACATCGACACGCATCTGTTGGGCGGCAATGGGGAGGCGTCGTCATGATGGCGATGGTGCTCACGCCGTTGGGGTTCGCGCTGGTCTGCCTGGCGTTGCCGTCGGGATGGTGGCGCAAGGCGCTGCTCATCGTCGGCTGCGCGGTTCACGCGGTCGCGGTGGCCTCGAGCTGGCCGCATCCCCCGGCGCCGTGGGCGGGAATGGCCATCGACCCGCTGGGGCATTTGTTCCTCACGCTCATCAGCGGATTGTTTTTGGCCACCAGCGTGTTTTTCGCGGGGTATCACAGCCAAAAGCTGATCTCCCAGCGGGTGTTCATGGCGTGCATGTTGGCGCTGGAGTCGGCGCTGACGGTGGTGTGCCTGTCGGGGAATCTGGGACTGCTGTGGGTCGCGATCGAGGCGTCGAGTCTGGCGGCGGCGCCGCTGGTCTATTTCCGGTTGACGCCCAAGGCGCTCGAGGCGACGTGGAAATATCTCTTGGTGAACTCCGTGGGGATCGCGCTGGCGCTGCTCGGGATTTTCTGCGTGGCGATCGCCGCGATGGGGACCGGGCGGCCGGCGTCGCTGAACATCGCCGATCTGGCGGCGGCCGGGCCGATGCTCGATCCGCGCTGGCTGCGGGCGGGATTCCTGCTGTCGCTCGTCGGATTCGGGACGAAGATGGGTTTGGCGCCCTTGCACGGATGGAAGCCGGATGTCTATGGCGAATCCCCCCCGCCGACTGCGGCGCTGATGGCCGGGGGGTTGACGCTCGAGGGATTCATCGGGCTGCTGCGGATGCACCAGATCTGCTCCGCGGCGGGACTGGCATCGTTCTGCGGCGGGTGGATGATCGCGTTCGGATTGCTGTCGGTCGCGGTGGCCGGGGTGTTCATCTGGTCGAGCGTCGATTTCCGGCGGCTGCTGGCGTTCACCAGCGTCGAGCATGTGGGGCTGCTGACGCTGGGGGTGGGGTTGGGATCCGTCGGGGCCTACGCCGGGATGCTGCACGCGATGCACAACACGCTGAACAAGGCGGCACTGTTCTTCGTGGCGGGATTTTTGTGGCGGACGCAACGGACCGATCGCATGGGCGCGATCCGCGGTGTGATCCATCGCCACCCGTGGGCGGGCGTTCTGCTTCTCGGCGGAATGGCGGCGACGTTGGGGTTGCCGCCGTTCGGGATGTTTTACAGTGAAATGGCGATGGTGTTCGCGGCGGCCGGGAGCGGGCGATACGCCATCGCGGGCGTGCTGGTCGCGGCCCTCGCCATGGTCTTCATCGGCGTGCTGACGGCGGTTTGGCCGATGGCGGTCGGCACGCCGCGGGAGACGGAAATCGAGCCGGTGGCCGAGCGCTGGCATTGGCGCCGCCTGGCCATGCTGGCGCCGGCGGCGGCGGCGCTGGCGCTGGGGGCGGGCCTAGGCATCCATCAACCGGTCGCCGTGACGCGGGCGCTCAATGAGGCCGCGATGTCGCTGAATCCGCCGACGATGGCGGTGGCTTCGGCCGGGGGGACGCGATGAACGATTGGACGATCGCGCGGTCGGGAGAGGCGGTCGAGCGGGGCGCGATGGCGACGTGGGCGCCGTCGGAGTTCTCGACGAAAGTGGCGGCGATGCGACACGCCGGCGGCCGGCTGTCGCAACTGTTCGCGCGTCCGGTCGGCGCCGTCGGCGAGAAACGCTGGCGGATATACGCGGTGGTGGCGATGGATGCCGAGTCGTCGCTGCGCATCGGCGCGGCCGAGGTGGGCGGCGATCATCCATCCTATCCGTCGATCACACCCGCCTGGCCGGCGGCGCAGGCCTTCGAGCGCGAAATCTTCGAGTTGCACGGGATCGAGCCGGTCGGGCATCCGTGGCTCAAGCCGTTGCGCCGTCCGCCGGGAACCGAGGCGCCGGGGACGGCGGGGTATCCGTTTTACGCGTTGTCGGGTGAACAGGTGCATGAGGTCGCGGTCGGGCCGGTTCACGCGGGCATCATTGAGCCGGGGCACTTCCGGTTCCAATGTCTGGGGGAGATCGTCCAGCATCTGGAGATCGTGCTGGGGTATCAGCACCGCACCGCCGAGCCGATGCTGGCCGGGCGCGGCGCCGAGCGGCGGGCGATGATCGCCGAGACCATCGCCGGCGACGCCAGCGTCGGCCATGCGACGGCGTGCGCCCTGGCGGTGGAGGCGTTGACGGGGCGCTCGCCGAGTCCGCGGGCACAGCACATCCGCGGCGTGGCGCTGGAGCTCGAGCGATTGGCCAACCACACCGGCGACCTGGGGGCGATGGGGATGGACATCGGCTTCCTTCCGACCAGCGCGTTCTTGGGCCGAATCCGCGGGGAATACCTCAACTTGACGTGCGAAATCTGCGGCAACCGCTTCGGGCGCGGGATCGTCCGGCCGGGTGGAACGCGGTGGGACATCGACGCGGAATTGGCCGGGCGATTGCGGGAGAAATTGTCGGGACTGCGCGACGAGACGCTGCGGGTGCTCGACCTGCTGTTCAGTCAGCCGTCGGTGCTGGCGCGGTTCGAGGGGATCGGGGCGCTGTCGGGGTCGATGGCCGATGACTTGGGACTGGTCGGCCCGGTGGCGCGGGCGTGCGGGCGCGACCGGGATGTGCGCCGCGACCATCCGCACGGGGTGTATCGGTTCGCGCACCTGCCGGTGGCGCTGGAGCGCGGGGGGGATGTCTATTCGCGGGCGGCGGTGCGATGGCTGGAGGTGCAGCGGTCGCTGGAGTTCCTGCTGGAGGGGTTGGGGCGGATCCCCGACGGGGCGGCGTTGACGACTGCCGGCGAGTCGCGGCCCAACGCCATGGCGGTGGGATTGGCCGAGACTTGGCGCGGCGAGGCGACGTATGTCGCCTTTACCGACGCCGCCGGCGAAATCGACTTCGTGAAGGCCAAGGACCCGTCGATGCACAACTGGTTCGGGCTGGCACAGGCCCTGCGGGGGATGGAGATCAGCGATTTTCCGCTGTGCAACAAGAGCTTCAACCTCAGTTATTGCGGGCATGACCTGTAGGAGCCGGCGATGTTCAAGATATTGAGAACCCGGCTGTCGCAGGGGCATCGGACGATTGATTATCCGTTGTCGCTGCCGGTGTTGCCGCAGCGCTATCGCGGGCGATTGGCGGTCGATCCGGCAAAATGCCAAGCCGGTTGCACGGCGTGCAAGGACGTCTGCCCCACCGGCGCGATCGACGTGGCGGGCGGAGTGAAGCTCGACCTGGGACGATGCGTCTTTTGCGGCGATTGCGTGGCCGCTTGTCCCAGCGGCGCGGTGGCGTTCACCAGCGACCATCGCATGGCGACGGATCGGCGCGGCGACCTGGTCCTGTCGGGGGAGGAGCTGAAACTGGCCGACGGGATGGGCGGGGAGCTGCGGAAGAAACTCGGTCGTTCGCTTAAATTGCGCCAGGTCAGCGCCGGCGGCTGCAACGCCTGCGAGCTGGACATCAACGTGCTGAACACCGTCGGGTGGGATCTGTCGCGCTTCGGCATCCAGTTCGTGGCGTCGCCGCGGCACGCCGACGGCATCGTCGTCACCGGCCCGGTCACCGGCGCGATGCGCCAGGCGCTGCTCGACACCTTCGACGCCATCCCGGCGCCCAAAATCGTCATTGCCGTCGGCGCTTGCGCCACCGGCGGGGGCTTGTATCGCGACACCGGATCGACCGCGGCCGAGGCGTCGAAGGTGCTGCCGATCGACCTGTTCATCCCCGGCTGCCCGCCGCATCCGTTGACGATCCTCGACGGGCTGTTACGGTTCATCGGAACCCAGGTTCCGTAATCCCCCCGACCCCCACCGGAGACAGCAATGCCCATCGACGCCGCGACCCAGGACAGTTGGCGAATTTTCCGCATCATGGCCGAGTTCGTCGAGGGATTCGAGGTGATGGGCGCGGTCGGGCCGGCGGTGTCGCTGTTCGGATCGGCCCGCACCCGACCCGACGAACCGATGTACGAGGCGGCGGCCGAGACCGCGCGCCTGTTGGCCAAGGCCGACTTCGCCGTCATCACCGGCGGCGGACCCGGCATCATGGAGGCCGGCAACAAGGGCGCGTTCGACGCCGGCGGCAAGTCCATCGGACTGAATATCACGCTGCCGCAGGAACAGGAATCAAACCGCTACCAGACCGTCAGCCTCGATTTCCACTATTTTTACGCCCGCAAGGTGATGTTCGTGAAGTATGCCTCGGCGTTCCTCTGCTTCCCCGGCGGGTATGGCACGCTCGATGAGTTTTTCGAGACCGTCACACTCATCCAGACGCTGAAGGTCGAGGCCTTTCCGATCATCCTCTACGGCTCGGACTATTGGACCGGCCTGATCGACTGGATGCGAAAGACCCTGCCGAAAAAGTTCATCGACGGTGAGGACATCGACATCTTCCGCGTCGTCGATTCGCCGGCCGAGGCGGTCAAACAGGTCAAACGCGGCGTGAAAACGCATTGGTGGAAACCGCTGGATTCCACGCTCACAGAACTGTCGGGCAACGGATCCAACACTCTCAAGAACCCGCTCAGCGGCCCGAAGGCGGCGGCGACCGGCGAGGGCACGCGCTATGGCAAGCGACCGACCCGACCCACCGGCAAACACGCCAAGGCCGGCCGGAAACCGGCGCAGTAGACTCGTACGGCCCAACACGCACCGCCGCCGCGGGGGCCTCGGTCAATGCCTTGCACTGAAGCATTCGCCGCCCCGGTTGAATGCATCCGCCACGTGCCCATCGCAGGTCACAGGGCAATTATGTTGGCCGCATGGGGCGTGTAGCGGGTCCCAAGCCTCTTATGTTTGCCGCATGGAGCGTGTCGCGGGTCTTCACTTCACCGGCGCCCCGCGATCTCCGCCCTTACCACGACACCACGCGCCGCGGCGTCAGATAGACCAGGTGCAACTTCACCGCCTTGTCGGGGCACACCCGGCCCAGGGCCTCGCGGTAGAGCTCGAGCTGGGCCGCGTAAAGCGATGTCCTGGCCTCGACGCCGGCGGTATCGATGCGGTCGGTCTTGTAATCCACCACATGCAAGGCGTCGTCGGCCGGGACGAGCAGATCGACGCGGCCGCGCACCATGACCTGATCCATTGGATCCGCCGACGGTGGCGCGCCGAATCGCCCGGGCGCCATCGCCAGATCGAAGGGAATCTCGCGCAGGACCCGCGCGGCGTTGGCGCGGATCACTCGCCCCAACGGTTGGTCCATGAACCACACCACCGCGGCGCGGTCCACCCAATCGGCCTGGGCCGCCGACATTTGCCGGTGGCGGACCATGGAGGCGATTTGGGCGTCGAGGTCGTCGCCCGCGCACGGGCGCGAGAAATCCAGGTGCTCGAAGACCAAGTGGGTCGCCGTCCCGCGTTCGGCGCCGGTGGGACCGAGCGATTCCGACAGGCTCGCCGGCAGATCCAGCGCGAGCTTCACGTCCGGCGCCTGCGATTGTGACGCCGCCGGCGGGCAAGCATCGTCGGCCCCCGGCGGATCGGCACCCCGCGCATCGGCCCGCGGCGTCCGCGCCGGATCGGCCCCGCCCGGCAGGCACGCGTTGTCGCCCCCCGGCGGATCGGCTCCCGCCCTCTGCGGCGCATCAGTCCCGCCCGTCGGCCGCCCACCCTCGTCATCCCCCGCCCTCTCCGTTGGCGGTGCGGCGCCGTGCGTCCATGCGGTGACGGGCTTGGTCGCCGCCAACACCGAAAACGGGCGATCGGCGTCGAGATTCGCCAACCGCCCGATGATGGCCTCGGCCTCGGCGTCGGGCGTTGGCGGGTCGATCAGCGGAACCATCTTCGCGCGATCCGCCTGCCATGGCGTCGGCGCCGGTCGCCGGGCCGCGTCCACCGTCCATCGCGCCACATCCTCGGGGGAATGCTCGGTCACCGCGAACATCGCATCGTCGCCGACCGCCGCCACCACCGGCGCCAGCCAATTAATCGGCCTGATGGCCGACAAAAGCGTCTCCGGCGGCAGGGCGCCTTCGTGTCCGGCCCACAGCGCCCGCGCCCCGTCCATCGTGCCTTCCTTCACGGTGCCCGACAGGATCAAGTGTTCCTTGGCCCGCGTCAGCGCGACGTACAGCAGCCGCAATTCCTCGGCCAGAGACTGGTCGTGAATCCGTCGTCCCACCAAATGTCGCGCCAGCGATGGATATCGCACGAACCGTTCGGTGTCGATCACCTCCAGCCCGATGTGCCTATCGCGATCGACGACGATCGCCCCGGATGAATCGCGCGAGTTGAATCGCCCCCCCATCATCGGCAGCAGCACCACCGGAAACTCCAGCCCCTTGGACGCGTGGATGGTCATGATCCGCACCGCGTCCCCGGCGGCCGCCACCGGAGGTTGGTTCACGTCCGACTCGGACTCCAACGCCTCCAGGAATGTCAGGAACCGACGCAATCCCTGGCGGCGGAACGATCCGAACTGCCGGGCGCGATCGTGCAACTCAGCGAGGTTCGCCACCCGCTGGCGCCCGTTGGGCAGCCCGGCGCAATACGCAGAATATCCGCTTTCATCCAGGATCGCGCGGATCGTCTCGTCCAAAGGCTGTTCCCGCGCCATCCGGCGCCAGCGCGACAAATCCTCCAGGACATCCCGCAATTTCGCGGCCAATCCGTCGTCGCGCTCGCGCGCGTACGCGAGGGCCGCTTCATGGAACGCCCCCCCGCCGGACAATCGGAGGGCAGCCAGGGCCTCCTCGGCATCCGGCAGGTTGGCGATCGGCCCGCGCAACACCGCCGCCAGCGGCACATCCTGTCGTGGATTGTCCAGCACATCGAGCAGCGCCCGCATGTCGCGGATCTCGGTGGCTTCGAAGAGGCCTGTCGCGCGCTCGGTGTGATACGGGATTCCCCGCGCCCCCAAGGCCTCGCCGATCGCGCGGGCGTTCCGCCGGGCCGACCGCAGCAGCACCACGATGTCGGCGAAACCCAAGTCCCGGAACCCCCCCGCGCCGTCCTCCACCCGCCGCCGCGGTCCGCCGTCCATCCCCATCATGTCGCGGACGCGCATCGCCAACACCGCGCCCTCGTTGGCGATCCCCTCGAACTCCTCGCCGTCGTCCCATCCGTCGCTCTCCTTGGCGCGCTTGGCATCGGGCAAAAGATGGACCTCGATCGGCGTCCCCGTGAAATACGCTCCGGCGTCCCCGACCGGGTGCCACCGACCCTCCACCAACCGCTGGGTCTCGTCGTAATCCAGCTCGGTGGCGTCGGCCCGCATCAGCCGCGAGAATATCGCGTTCACCGCCTCCAGCAGCGGTCCGCGACTTCGGAAATTCGCCCGCAGAGCGATGAGGCTCCCGGCCGCCGGATTGCTCCGCAGCATCTCCTGGCGCTCGAGGAACCGCCGCGGGTCCGCCAGCCGGAAACGGTAAATCCCCTGCTTGACATCGCCGACGCAAAACAGGTTCGATACGCCCCCCTCCCCGACCAGGCACTCGCGGCTGAGCAGTGACAGGATGGCGTCCTGCACCGGGTTGATATCCTGGTATTCGTCGACCAGCACATGCGAAAACTCCCGGTGGCAGCGCCGCGCGATGTCCGACGGACGCAGCTCACCCGGCGCGCAACCCCGCTCGCGCAGCAGCCGCAGCGCGAATCGCTCGAGGTCCGAAAAATCCACCACCCGCGCCGCCCGCTTGGCCTCGGCGTGACGGACCCCGAACCGACGCACCAAGTCGACCAGCGCCCGCAAATGCGGGAGCGTGCGGGCCAAACCATCGGACAACTCCGCGGAGGTGTACCGCGACAGCCCGCCCAGCGGTCCGTCCGCCAGTCGCTTGCGCAAATTGACGAACGTCGCCTGCGCCTCGGCCTTGCCGGGCAATTTCGACCCGTAGCGCGGGGCGTCCCCGGCATCGAACGACTTCATCGCCTCGACCGCCGCGTCCAATCCCCCGCGATCCAGCGCCTGTTGCCATTGTTCCACCGCGTTGGCCCACAGTCCGATCCGCTCCACATACTTGGGGAACAGTTCCAGCGACCGAATCCGCTCGGCGGCCAGAGCGCACGCGGTCCGCAATGACGCCAAGCCGGCGCGGATGTCGTCGATGAGCTCCCGTCCGATTTCCGATCCCACGAGGTTCGCCGCCCCCCGCTCGACCCGTCCGACGGCCTCGTCCAGCCAATGGTCGGGATCGACCACGCTGAGGATCGTCTCATGGATGTCCGTGACCGTCTTGAGCAGCCCCGCATCCTCGCCGTCCCCGAAGGCGTCGATCAATGCCGAAAACGCCGCCGCGTCGTCCCCCCCGTAGGCCTCGTCGAACATCGCCCGCGCGATCTCCGCGCGCATCAACGCCGCATCGTCGGCGTCCAGGATGTCGAACGCCGGGTCCAGATCCACGCGCTGGAAATGCCGGCGGATCAACCGCGCCAAAAAGCCGTGCAACGTGCTGATCGGCGCATGCTCGACCATCGCCACCTGTCGGCGCAGACGGTCCGACGGCTCGCGCTCCAGCCGGTTGGACAGGGCGACGGCGATGCGCTGCTTCATCTCCGCCGCCGCGGCCTCGGTGAACGTCACCACCAGCAG
>JBBSAF010000051.1:0-12017 GCA_038252525.1 Tepidisphaerales bacterium | reverse complement strand
CTCGGCTGTGTTCCCCGTTGACACGCCAATCACCCTTCACTCAGCCGGGGGCGGCTGAGCTACACGAGGCGGAGAGATGGAGCATAGCCGCCCTCGGCTGTGTTCCCCGTAGGCACGCCAATCACCCTTCACTCAGCCGGGGGCGGCTGAGCTACATGAGGCGGAGAGATGGAGCATAGCCGCCCTCGGCTGTGTCACTCGTTGGCACGCCAGCCCCATTCACTCAGCCGGGGGCGACTGAGCTACACAAATCGCTGGGGGCAACAGGCGAGTTGTCGATAACAACGAGGCGCCTCGCTCCCGCTTTGCGCCTCACTTCAATCGCCCCGATCAGCGCCGTCACTCCTCCAACGGCTCCGGTGCCAGAGAGATATTCGATTGACCCGCCGCCTTGCGGGCGCGGTGATTGGCGATCCAGGTTTCGAAGCTCTTCCCCGCCGCGGTGTCACGCCCGCTGAACGCCAGCCCCGCGATCCGGTCATACGGCACCGCGATTTTTTCCCCGGACTTCGGCCACAGCCGAACCCGGCAGTCGGCCAGCGTGGCGCCATCGCCGTTGCGGTCGAACAAATACCCCTCGACGGTCGAGCCGTCGGCGAGGGTGATCGTCACGTCGCCGCGATAATCGAACGCCTTGTCGATGGCGGCCCGGATCGTCGATTCATCGTCCAGCCGAGCGACCCAACCCTGGCCAACGGGTGTTTCGGTGGAATGGCTCATGATTCGGCGCCTTCCGTGACCGCAGGGCGTCGCACGTTCAATTGCACCAGCGGCTGGCGCGCCGGCGCCGCGGACGCGCTGTCGCCATCGGTTTCCAATCGCGGCAAATTTCGATACTTGCCGAACAAGGTCGCGCGGACGGTGGCCAGGAATCCGCCGACGGTATTGAAGGTGGCGTGGACGGCGCTGGCCTCGTAGCCGCTGTGAACCATGCAGTTGGCGCACTTGGGGTTGCCGCTTTCGGCGCCGTAGCGCTCCCAGCGGGTGGACTGCATCAACTCGTCGAACGTGTCGGCGTAGCCGTCCTGCAGCAGGTAACAGGGCTTTTGCCAGCCGAAGATGCTGTAGGTCGGCATTCCCCAGGGCGTGCAGGAATATTCCCGCAGCCCCATGAGGAACTCGAGGAACAGGGGGCTCATGTTGAACCGCCATTTGGACTTGCGATCGCCCAGGATGTCGCGGAACAGCCGGCGGGTGCGCTGGCGCGGCAGAAAGTGCTGCTGGTCGGGCGCCTTGTCGTAACTGTAGCCCGGCGACAGCATCATCCCCTCGACGCCGAGGGTCATCATCTCGTCGAAAAACGCCCGCACGCTTGTGGGGTCGGCGCCCTCGAAGAGCGTGGTGTTGGTGGTGACGCGGAAGCCCTTGGCGACGGCGGCCTTGATCCCCTCGAACGCCAAGTCGTAACCCCCCTCGCGGCAGACGGCGAAGTCGTGGTGCTCGCGCTGGCCATCGAGGTGGACGCTGAACGAAAGATATTTGCTCGGGGTGAACAGGTGGAGCTTTTCGGTCAGCAGCAGGGCGTTGGTGCACAGGTAGATATACTTTTTGCGCGTGACCAATCCCGCCACGATTTCGGCGATTTGCGGGTGCAGCAGGGGTTCGCCGCCGGGGATGGCGACGGTCGGGGCGCCGCAGTCGTCAACGGCCTTGAAACATTGCTCGGGGGTGAGCTGCTGTTTGAGGATGTGGGCGGGATACTGGATCTTACCGCACCCGGCACATGCGAGATTGCAGCGGAACAGCGGTTCGAGCATGAGCACCAGCGGATATCGCCGGCGCCCGGCGAGGCGCTGGCGGACCACATACGACGCGATGGTCCACATTTGCGAAATCGGTACGGCCATGTTGCCTTTCGTTGGTACGCCCGCGCCAAAACGGACGGGCGACGGTACAAATTAGCGTCTGACGTGCCGGATTCCAACCTTGCTCGGGGTTTTATGAAAGAGCGAACGGTGATTTTGGTGGCGGTGGAGGCCGAACGAAAGGCGTTGGCGCGGGCGATTTCGGGGATTGAAGTGCGACAAATTGGCGTGCGGGGATGTTTGCTGCGCGATGAATGGGTTCCTGAAAGCGGGCGCGTGATCCTCGCGGGGTTGGGCGGGGGGTTGAATCCGGCCTTGGCGTGCGGCGAGGTGGTGGTGGACCCTTGGCCGGGCGGATTTGCCATGCCGGGGGCGCGGGCGGGGGTCATCCGATCCAGTCCGACGATTTTGGCGACGACGACGGCGAAGGCCGCGTTCCGCGCGCAAACATTGGCCGACGCGGTGGATATGGAACTGGATATGGTGTCGGCGGTCGCGGCCGGGCGCGGCGCGACGGTGATCTCGGCGCGGGCGATTTTCGATGTCGCCGACGAGAATCTCCCGAGGGGAATCGAGCATTGGCTGACGCCGGAGGGAAAAACCCGCCTCGGACCGGTCATGCTTTATTTGGCCGGCAATCCCCTGCGGCTGGGATCGCTATTGGCGATGGCGAGGCGATCGCGAATCGCACTGGCGAACCTGGCTCGGGTAACGGCGGCGCTGGTCGGGCGCGGGGGAGGCACGGCGTCTACGACTTGAGCATATACAGCAGCAGGAGGACGGCATTCACCAGTACGGACACCCCGGCGATGGCCAGGAGGATGAGGGTCATTTGGCGGGTGATGGGGATGGGGAAGTTGTCGGCGAGGGGTTCGTGTTGCTCGGTCAGGTCGACAGTCTTGCCGGTCTCCTCGACGTCGGCCAACGACTCGAGGTCGATGGCGCGTCGGGCGTGGACGGGGGGCTGCTGGTGGGCGACGGCCCGAAGATCCTCAAGCATCAGTTCCATGCTGGCGTAGCGGTCCTCCCGCTTTTTCGCCATCGCCACTTCGATGATCTCGCCGACGCCGGCCGACAGGGCGGTGTTGAGATGGTCGGGGGGGATCAACGGCTGCTTGAGATGCTTGTGCATGACCGCGGCGGGGGTTTCGCCCTCGAAGGGCGGCCGCCCGGTCAACAGGTGATACATCGTCGCGCCAAGCGAATAAATGTCGGCGCGGTGGTCGATGTCCACATCCCCGCGCACCTGCTCGGGGGCGATGTAGTAGGGGGTGCCGTAGGCCTTGCCGGCCTCGGATTCGGCGGCTTCCTTGTCGTCGGTGGCGCGGGCGAGACCCAGATCGGTCAGTTTGGCGACGCCGGCGGGGGTCAGGAGGATGTTCTTGGGTTTCACGTCGCGATGGATCAGCCCGCGCTGGTGGGCGTGGGCGAGGGCGTCGGCCATCTGCATCATGATGTCCAAGGCCTCGGCCTCGGGAAAGTTGCGACCCTCGCCGACCGGCGGCGGCTGCATCACGTCGTACAGCGTCTTGCCCTCGACATATTCCATCACGAAAAAGTGGTACCCGTCGGGACTGCACCCGACGTCGATGGCCTGGACGATGTTGTTGTGCGAAAGGCGGGCGGCGGCCTTGCCCTCCTTGTAGAAGCGCTGGACGAACTCCTCGTTGTCGCTCATCTTCCGCGGCAGGACCTTCACCGCGACGATGCGGTCGAGGGACATCTGGCGGGCCTTGTAGACCGTCGCCATGGCGCCCTTGCCGAGCTTGCCGATCAGTTGGTAGCCGGGGAGTTGGCTGCTGCGGCGCTCGTCGAGATTGCCCCGGATGCGCTTGGCTTGGTTGGCGGTGATGAAGTTGTGTTCGATGAGCAGGTCGGTCAGGGATCGCTGGTTGGGATCGGAGGATTGCTTTTGCTGTTCGCGACAGAACTCGATTTCGGTGCGGGTGGCCAGGCCGAGATCGACCACGACGCGTCCGACTTCGGTGTCGGCGCCGACGGCAAGCCCGGAGGCGGAGTTGTCGAGATTTCCCGTGGGTCGAGAGGTCATGGGGTCCATCGGGACGCGGGGAGCGGATCGCACGCGCCGCAGGGCGTGCGGCGTCAAGCGCACGTCCGTCCGACGATAGAGTCGGCGAAAATGGGTGTCAAGTTGAGACCGGTTTGATGGAATCGGACAAAACATGTCTCCGGAGCCCGATCGGGAGATCACATCGCATTTGGCACGGGGTTTGTGTTATCCGTCATCCGTCCCAACGGTTGTTTTCACAAAGGAGCGATCATGGGCATCGAAGATCAAGCGGCGGGGAAGATCAAGCAGATCAAAGGCAAGGCCAACGACGTGGCCGGAGCCGCCAAGGGCGACACCGGTCAGCAGATCAAGGGCAAGGTGCAGAAGGCGGTTGGAAAGGTGCAGGAAAAGCTCGGCAAAAAGAGCTGACGAATCATCGGGCGACGTTCCCGCGTCGAATCGGCTCCCCCTCCGGCCATTCGGCCCGTCGCCCGCGAAAGTTCCTCCTCTCCTCCCTTGATGCCCGCCGGTGTGTGCCGGCGGGCTTTTTCGCGCGCGGGTGAAGGGTTCGAGGCGTTCCTCCGATGGCTGTCCATGTCCAATCGCGGTGACGAACCGGCAGCCCTTAACCCACCGTTCGCACTTACCCACCGCCCAGCGCCAACGGTCCTTTCCAAACTGCGAACTGCCCACTGCAAACTGCCAACTGCTCCTCACACCCTCCCATAAATATAATCGCTCAAAAAGTGGATGGTCTGCTCCGCTTGCGAGGCGTAGCAGGCGTTGAGGTCGCCGATGGAGATCATTCCCAGGAGTTGACCGGATGGGCCGCAGACGGGGAGGTGGCGGATGCGTCGGGATCGCATGATGGCGCTGGCCTCGTCGAGGTCGGTTTCGGGTTCGCAGCAGATCAGGTCGGCGGTCATCACTTCGCCGACGGTGACGGTGGCGGGGTCGCGGGATTCGGCGATCACCCGTCGGAGGACGTCGCGCTCGGTGAAAATCCCGGCGACCTGCTGGTCGTCCATGACCACCAAGGCCCCGATCTGCCGTTGGTTCATGATGCCGATGGCCTCCAGGACGGTGGCGTCGGAGGGGATGGAGTGGATGGTGGTACCCTTGCTTTGCAGGATTTGCTGGACGGTGGGCATGGCGGACTCCTTGTGTGCGAGCGCCCCCTGGAATGGATCCATCGCCGTGGCCACGGCGTATCCCCACTTTACCAGCGGGTTCGGGGGCGGGGCAACATTGTGAAAAGATTCCCGATGCCGCGACAGATCGGCGTGGCGCCGCGTCGGAGTGTCGGGAGTGTCGCGGGCGGGTGAGGGATCGCGGCGATTCCCGCTCGTTCGCGTCGGCCGACGGCATCGGTACTGTCGCGGGCGGATGCCGAAGCGTCGTGACGGTCGCCGGGCGGGAGATCGGCCTCGTGGCGGAGGTGGCGCGCGCGGGGTGACGAAACGACGGGGTTTATAACGCGAATCGGACGGCGATGGGGTATAATGCGGCGATGGACTTCCTCAAGAGCGTCACCGGCAAGGTCGTGTCGGCGGCGCTGGGCTTGGCGGTGATCGCGGGGGGCATCTCGTGGTGGTCGATGGAGGCCGACACGCGGTCGATGTTGATTTCGGGGACCGGTCGGATCGTGGCGTGGCTGCTGGGGGTGCTGCTTTGGCCGTGGGCCACGTTTTTCGTCATCGCCTGGGTGGCGAAGGTCAATCGCAATTCGGCGGGGGCGATGTTGGTGGCGGCGTATACGATCCTGGAGGCGGCGCTTCTGGTGTGGCTGTTTGGATGGTCGTTGCCGGGCGGGGCGGCGTGGACGTTCGCGGGGGTGGGGGTGTTGTTCGCGGCGGTGTATAACGTGTTGGCGTGCGATTGGATTGCGGAGAAGGTGTGAGGGAAAGGTTGCGAGTTGTGAGTTGTGCGTTGTGAGTTGGTAACGGGTTTTGAGTTGGAGGGGGATGTAAGTCGGGAGGGGGTTGTAGGTTGTATGCGGGACAGAAGGCGGCGGCTTGGGCTTCTCCGCCTACTTTCCATCCGCCTACCGCCTACGGCCGACTGCATACCGCCCACTGTTCGCGTTTCGGCGGGGAGGGATTGCCATGGCGGAAATGAATATGCGGGTGGGGGAGTATGTGCTGGACCTGCGCGTGGGCGGGGGGGGGTTCGGCGAGGTGTGGCGGGCGCATCACCACGTGTGGAGTGACCGTTTGGTGGCGGTGAAAATCCCGACCGATCCGCAGTATGTGCGGGCGTTGCAGCACGAGGGGGCCGCGATTCACGGGCTGACGCATCCGAACATCGTGCGGGCGATGGGATTCGACCCGTACGCCGATCCGCCGTACCTGACGATGGAATACGTGCCGGGGACGAGCCTGCGGCCGCTGATCGGAAAAAAGTCATTGGGGGTGTCGGATGCGGTGGCGATCCTGTCGCAGGTTCTGGCGGGTTTGGCCCACGCCCACGGGCAGGGGCTGGTGCATCGGGACATCAAGCCGGAGAACATCCTGGTCCATGAGCGGACGGCGGGCGAGGGGTTCGGGGTCGAGGGTTTGGTGAAGGTGACGGACTTCGGGCTGGGCAAGGCGGCGGTGAGCGCGAAGATGGGGTCGATCCTGCTGTCGGGGTCGCTGGAGTCGCCGGCGGGACGGGAAATCGCGGGGACGCTGGATTACATGGCGCCGGAGCAGCGAAACGGCGATGCGTTGGATGGGCGGGCGGATCTCTACGCCTGCGGGGTGATGTGGTACGAGATGCTCACCGGGGAGCGCCCGGCGGGGACGGATGTGCCGGGGGATCTGGTGGCGGGGATGCCGAAGTGGGTCGATGAGGTGTTTCGGCGGTCGTATTCGCGGCTGGATAGGCGGTATGAGACGGCCGAGGCGTTTCTGGCGGCGTTGAATCGGCATGAGCCTCCGCCGCTGCCGGGGTCGGGACGCGGGGGGACGGTTTCGCGGACGCCGGTGCGGCCGGCGGGGGGACGGATCTGCCCGCAATGTCGGCAGGCGGTGGGTGTGGGGGATCAGTTTTGCATGGCGTGCGGGATCCAGTTGGCGGAGACGGTTCGGCGATGCGGGAAATGCGGGTCGTATCCGGCGTTGGAGGACCAGTACTGCATTTTTTGCGGCGGTGTGTTGGAGGGTGCGCCCGTGACGGCGTGAGCCATGGTGGATGTGCTGTTCGGCATTCTGGTGTTCGTGGCGATCACGGCGGTGGCGGTGGTGGTGTTCGGGGGTTGGATCATGGTCGGCGCGGGACGGTGGGTCGTGCGGTCGGTGGGGGGAAGCCCGGGGCGGGCACGGGGCACGGAGGGAATGGTGGTGTGTCCGCAGGCGGGGTGCAGAATATCAAATCCGGCGGGGGCGCGTTTTTGCCGGAGGTGCGGGAGTGCGATGGGCAGAATATGAGAATGGGAGAAGGCGGGGGGGAGGAGTCCGCGGCGTTGGATATGGGAGGGAGAGGGGAGGGGGCAGGGGCGCGGCGGAGGGGACGGGGTGGTATGATCTCCTTGTTATGCACAAGTCCGCCGCCGCCCCCGGCAGTCCCCGCGTCGCGGGGGCCGCCTCGGCCCCGTCCGGGGGACATCACCGGGCGAAAGTGGGTGTGGAAGTTGTGAAAACCCCGGTTGAGCGCCGTTCTCATCGGCTTGAACCGGAAAAACGGGGCGAGGCGCCCCCGCGACATGAAAACGAGGGCGGTTGGCCGGTGGCCTGTGCATAACAAAGAGGGGGTATGGTGAGGCAACCATGAGCGTGGCGACAATCAATCCTTATGGGGCGGAGGTGGCGCCGGCGGACGTGCGGGCGGGGGCGGTGCTCAATGCGCTGGCGCAGCGGCTGCGGGCCAAGGGGATGTGGGGGCTGGTGCGGACGCTCATTGTGGGGCTGGGATCGTTCGGATTGGCCCCGCTGTGGATCTGGCCGAAGCGATTCGGGGATGTGGTGGAGACCGAGCGGGTGCGGTATTTGCATTTGGCCGAGTGGATGCGGCTGAACCATCCGGGGCCGGAGGGCGACGAGCTGGTGCGGCGGGCGGCGGGGATGCGGGTGCGGCCGCTGCTGTGGGTCGTCCCGATGGCGGCGACGGCGGCGCTGGTTTTCGCTTTCGCCGCGACGCGGTTTCCGGGCAACTGGGGCGACGGGGTGTGGGATGCGACGTATGGCTATTGGGCGGGGTCGCGGTTGGTTGCCGGTCCCTGGACCGTCACGCTATGGCAAATGTGGGTGGGGGCGTTGGTTCTCGGATATGTTTGCCATTGGGCGCAGGTTGCGGTGCAGATGGCGAACGTGCGGCGGTTCATCGTCGCGTTGGACGGGGTTTGCCGTCGGGAGGGCGTGGCGCCGGTGGGGCGGATCGACGCGGGATGGGCCGGGGCGGTGTGGCCGCTGGCGGGAGGACTGGTCTTGGGGATGATGGGGGTTCTGTGGGCAATGCCCATGCTTTTGGCGGGATGGATTCAGCGGCGATATGCGATGAAGGTCGCCGATCGGACGCGGTGGGCGGTGGCGGATCGGGCGCGGGCGATATTGCGGGTGTCGCGGCCGGAGATGGCGGCGCCGATGCCCATTCTGTTGGTGCGGCGATGCCCGCGGGATTTGTGCCAGGCGGCGGCGGGAGCGTCGGCGCGGTATTGTCCGCGTTGCGGGGCGCGGCTGGGCGATGGACAATGACCGGGAGCGGACGATGCGGGTGGTGTATGTGATCCTGTCGATCGCGGGGTGGGCGTGGCTGGCGGTGGCGGGGGGATATTGGGCGTGGCGAACGGCGTCGCGCGATCGGCGGAATCGAGACGGCGAGATATGAGGAACAGTCCCGACCCATCGACCCATCGGCTGCGCGAGCGCCAGTTCGTGGAGCATGTCGAGCGATTGCTCGACGACGAGCGGCTGCGGATCGACACCTCCGGCGGACGCAGGCCGGTGACGGGTTTGCTGCGCGATGTGAATCGAAGCGACCATGGCGTGGAATTGAAGCGCAAGATGGCCGAGGCGGGCGTGCCCGACCGCGGGATCGAGGCGTCGATGCCGAAGGGGGAGGTGGTGGATGTGCTGTTGGCGCGTCGGAAGTGGGTGGTTCTGCGTCAGCCGGTGGGGCGGATGCGTGTGGTATGCGTCGGGCCGACCGAGGCGCTATTGAAGGGCGAATCGCCGGAGCCGCTGACGGTGGCACAGGTGCAGAAGGCGCTGGGGGAGATTCCGCCGCCGCTGCGGGGGGCGCCGAACACGGTTGTGCTGATGAGCACGTCGGGGTTCGTGGCGGCGACGCATGAGATGGCCGAGCGGCGGGCGGATCGGACGCTTATATTGGTGGAGCCGAACGACGCGGGGGGATGGAGCGTGTGGGGACCGGCGGAGACCAAGGCGCTGGGGGATTTGTTCGACCCCGAGGACGATGCGGAGAAGCGAAAGCGGCTGGAGGGGGCGATCGACGCGGGAAAGGGGGATTTGCTGACCGGCGGGCTGGGCGGGGACCGGCTGGCGGCGCGGACGGGACTGCCGCTGGCGTGGGTGGAGTCGGAATTGAAGCGATATGCGAAGGACAATGCGGGATTGACGGCCAAGCGGCTGGACGGGAAGTGGGTGCTGTTCCGTCAAGGTTCGGCTCCGGCGGCGTCATCGGGAGGATCGGACATGCCACTATTGGATCGGATTCGTTCGCTGTTCTCCGGCAAGGGGGACAACGAGAAGAAGATCGAGTTTCTGTCCGAGCGCCGCGCGGCGTTGGGGCAGCAGCGCGAGAAGTCCTATGAGGATCTGGCGGCATTGGAGGAGAAGGACGGGGAGTTGCAGAGCCAGTTCCGCGAGGCGAAGGCGCCGCTGACCAAGCGCCGCATCACCACGCAGCTGTTGCAGTTGCGAAAGGACCAGGAGCGGCGGCAGCAAATCGTGGGGGTGCTCAACGACCAGATCAACATCGTCAGCACGCATTTGCACAATTTGGAATTGGTGCGGCAGGGACAAAGCGCCAAGTTGCCCGACAGCGAGGAGTTGACCACCGACGCGGTGGCGGCGGAGGAGATGTTGGCGCGGCTGCAGGCGGACAACGAGTTGGCCGGTTCGGTCAGCGCGACGACGACGGCGGGGGGGATGAGCGACGAGGAGCGGGCGTTGTACGAGGAGCTCGAGCGCGACGGCGCGGAGGCGACGGCGATGGAGTTGGACCCTGCCGAGCCGCCGGCGGTCCAGCGCACGCAGGGCGAGCGAGCGCGGGACGGTCGGGCGGCGGGCGAGCGGAGCACGGTCGAGCGGATGGGCGGGGAGGGCGCGAGTCGGACGACGCCGCCGGAACGGGCGCCGCGTCGGGATGAACCGGAGGCGGGGTGAATCCATGGCATTGATCGACAAATTGTTCGGGGGCAAGAAGACGCTGAGCGACCTGGATCGCCAGGAGCTTCGCCGGGAGGAGATCCTGCTGACCAAGCAGCGGGATCGATTGTTCAAGCGGATGGAGGGGATCGCGGCGGAAAAACAAACGATTTTCGAGCGGGGCGCCAAGCAGAAGTCGCCGGAATTGCGAAAAGCGCTGGCCCAGGATTTCGAGCTTAAGACCCAGGAGCAGTTGCTGTCGGCGCGGGAATTGAATCTACGGAGCAAGGAACTATTGACCGTGAGCCGTCTGCGGATGATGAAGGAAAACCGCGAACACGGGCGGGCCTTGGGGCGGCTGAACCTGACGGACAAGGATGTGGCGCGGATCGCGGGGTGGATCGAGGATGTCACCGTCGCGCAGGATATGTATCAGGAGCGGTTGGATCACATATTGGATCTGGGCCATCAGGCGGACAAGGATTCGCTCAACAACACGGGGCTGACGCAGGCGGGACAGGAATTGATGGGGATTTGGGATCGGATGGACCAGGGGTCGGTGGCGCCGGAAAAGGCGTTCGACGAGGCCGACGCGGCGGCGCGGAGACGGAACGCGGCGATGGACAAGGAGATGTGATGGGAGAGGGCGGGGAGGAATCGCGGGAATCGGCGGGCGGTTCGGCGGCGCTCGCCGCGGGCGGTTCGACGGTGCTCGGCGCGTGCGGTTCGACTTTGCTCACGACCGGGCGGCATCGCAACAACGCCGCGGAGTGGGTGATGTGGGCGGCGATCGCGCCGGGGGTGTGGATGATGCGGCTGGCGGCGGTGTGGCGGGGTCGGCGACGAAACCGAGGCAATGGCGATGGGACTGTTCAAGAGCAAGGAAGAGCGGCGGATCGAGAGCCAGATGAAAATCCGCGGCGGGATCCGCGCCATCGAGCGGTCGATCCGTCAGCAGGAGAAGTTCGCCGAGGATTTCATCCGCAACGCGCGTGATGCCCGCAAGATCGGCGATGAGGGGCAGTATAAGTTCATCCGCAACGCGCTGAAGAAAACCGCGGCGGTGAAGAAGATGCTCGAGCGGCAACTTTTGTCGATCAAGAATGCGATGTTGATCCATCAGCAGGCCGACGCCAGCCGGGAGTTCGCCGAGTCGATGAATGTGATGGCGGTGGAGATCGGGCGGATTTTCGGAGAGATGGATCTGACCGGCACGCAGGCGCAGTGGGAGCGGGCGGTGGCGCAGGCCGGGAGCATGGAGGAGCGGATGGAGGTGTTTTTGGATTCGATGGAGCAGAGCGCCACCGGCGGGGGGACGACCAGCGCGCGGGAGGATCTGGTGAGCGATGAGGAGATCGACCGGATGATCCAGGCGGATGTGCTGGCGGCGGAGAAGGCGGAGATCTCGAAGCTGGACGACTTGGAGGGGGAGATCGCCAAGGAGCTGGGGGCGCGGCAGAAGGATTGAGGGATCGGCGGATGGTCAGCCCCGGTTGGCGCGGATGAAGGCCTCGGTGGCGATGCGCGCGTCGGTGTCGGGCATTTGGCGGGGGGGATGTTTCATCGTCCAGGCGCAGACCGGCTCGAGGGGGCCGGAAATCCCGTGATCGAGCGCCAGTTGGCAGCAGCGGATGGCGTCGGCGGACACGCCGGCGCTGTTGGGGGAATCCTCGACGCTCAGTCGCAGCTCCAGGTTCATGGGCACGCCGGCCCACCCTTGGGCCTCGAGGCGAAGGAAGCAGACCTTGTTGTCCTTAAGGAATGGGATGTATTCGCTGGGACCGATGTGGATGCGGTCGGCCGGCCGGTCGAACAGGCGATCTTCTCGGCGCCCAACAACACCAAGACCCTCCTTCGACCACTCCCCCCCACCGGCGTGACCGTCCAAATGGG
>JBBSAF010000050.1:0-12019 GCA_038252525.1 Tepidisphaerales bacterium | reverse complement strand
TGACGGGGTTCTTCCGGGATGCGGCGGTGTTCGAGGCGCTGGGGACGATCCTGCCGGAGCTGCTGGGCGGACGGTCGTAGGGTCGGATCTGGTGTGCTGGGTGTTCGGACGGGGCCGAGGCGTATTCGGTGGCGATGGTGCTGGCCGAGGCGGGGCCATTGGATCGATGCCAGGTGTTGGGCACCGATTGCCGTGGCGCGGCGGTGGCGCGGGCGCGGGAGGGGGTGTATGACGCCAATGCGGTGCGGTCGGCGCCGGCGGCGATGCTGGAGAAATATTTCGAGCGTCGCGGGGGGGATTGGCAGGTCTCGGAGCGGTTGCGGGCGGCGGTGCAGTGGCGGACGGCGGATGTGCTGCGAATCCAGGAGCCGGGTCCGTGGGATGTGATATTGTGCCGTAACATGGCG
This sequence comes from Tepidisphaerales bacterium, assembly GCA_038252525.1. Lineage (GTDB taxonomy): Bacteria > Planctomycetota > Phycisphaerae > Tepidisphaerales > Tepidisphaeraceae > JBBSAF01. The sequence continues at coordinate 11,612 of JBBSAF010000050.1, read as the reverse complement.
ATGTATTTCCACCCGGAGGCGTCGGCGGGGCTGTGGCGGCAATTGGAGCAGGCCTTGCGCCCCGGCGGGGTGCCGGTGCTGGGCAAGGCCGAGCGCCCGCACGGGGCGCTGGGGCTGTCGATGGTCGGGCCGTATATGTATCGTCGGGACCGTTGAGTGGTTGGCGCTAACGGGAGGTCGCGGGAAACGCGGCGAAGCTGATGCGAATCGAAATCACACGCCCCTCGGCGCGGGTCGCGGCGATCGCCGCGTGGATTGGCGTTGTCCTGCTGTTGGGGTTGGCGGCGGCCGATTACCTGGGCGGGCCGCGCATCAACACGTCGGTGATCTACGGCTTGGCGCTGCTCACGACCATCTGGACGCGCTCGCGCCGGGTATTGTGGGCGATGACGACCGCAGCCATCGCGCTGACGCTCATCGTCCAATTCATCGACGGCAGCGACCAACGGGCGCTGTTCCACCGATTCCTGACCGCCACGTCGGTGGTGGTCACGGCGGTGCTGTTGGACATGCTGCTGGGAACGTTGGACCAGGTTGAATCGTCCCATGAGGCGGCGCGGCGGCATAACGAGAGCCTGGAGGAGGTCAACCACGAATTGGCGGTGCGCGAGGCGGAGGCGGCGCGGCAGAACGAGGCGCTTCAGAGCCAGACCGAGGAACTGGAGCGACAGGGCGAGGAGCTTCGCGTCACCAACGAGGAGTTGGTGGCGCGGGAGCGGATGCTCGAGCATCTGCTGGGGATGTCGCGCAAGCTGGCATCGGAGCAGACGCGGTCGGAGGTGATGGGGACGGTGTGCGAGTCGCTGGGGTTCCTCATGCGCGGTCGGCCGGTCGCGTCGGCGATCGTCGAGCGGCATGGCCCGGAGGTGGTGGTGGTGTGCGACCATGGATTCGGCGACGGGGGGGTGTCGAAGAAGCAATTCCCGGCCGACAAGTCGTTCACGCAGTTGGTGTTGTCGCGGGGGCAGACGGGATTCCTGGAGGACATGGCGCTGCGGCCGGACCTGGAGCTTCCGGCGCCGGCGGACGGGCGGGCGTTCAAGTCGGTGTTGGCCGCGCCGCTGCGGGTGGCGGGCAAGGTGATCGGGTGCCTGGAGGTCTACTCTCCCGAGCGCCAGGCCTGGACCGACGACCATTTGTCGCTGATCGAGCTGCTGGCGGCGCAGGCGTCGATCAGCCTCGAGGCGGCGGAGCTCTTCGAGCAGGTGGACCGAGAGCGCGGGCGCTTCCAGGGGATTTTCCGCACGCTGCCGGCGGGGGTGATCGTCTCCAACGCCGATTTCACCGAGGTGCGGGCCAACCCTGCGGCGGCGGCGATGCTGAACCAGCCGGTGGACGCGAACCTCGTGTCGCCGCAGACGCATCGAGGCTGGCGGGTGCTGTGCGACGGGCGGGCGCTGGAACTCCACGAGATGCCGCTGTATCGGGCGGTGATCGGCGGGGAGGATGTGGTCAACGACGAATGCGAATTGGTGGTGGCCGACGGGAGGCGGTTTTCGCTGCTCATCAGCGCCAGCCCGATGCGCGGGCGCGACGGGGCGATCCTCGGCGGCGCCTCCGCGTTCATCGATGTCACGCCGCTGAAGGACCTGGAGCGCGAGCTCGACCGACGGCGCCGCGAGGCCGAAGAGGCGGCGTTGCGAAAGACGCGGTTTTTGGCGGCGGTGTCGCACGATATCCGCACCCCGGCCAACGCGATCAACTTGCTGGCGGAGCTGATCCGGCGCAGCGCCGCCAACGCCGCGATGGCCCACGAGATTCCGTCGATGGCGGGGGAATTGCAGTCCAGCGCCACGGCGCTGGTGAACCTGGTGACGGACGTTCTGGATTTGGCGCGATACGACACCGGGCGCGTGGAATTGCACGAGACCGAGTTCGACCTGGCGTCGGCGCTGCGCGAGGAGGTGCGGCAGTTGTCGCCGGTGGCGGCGGCGAAGAACCTGTCGCTGGCGTTCGATTCCCCCGTCGGTTCGATGCAGGTGCGGACCGACCGGATCAAGTTGGGGCGGGTGGTGTCGAACCTGCTGAGCAACGCCATCAAGTTCACCAACGACGGGAGCGTGACGGTGGACCTGGCGGCGGTGGAGAGCGGCGAGGTGCGGATCGGCATCCGCGACACCGGGGTGGGGATTTCACCGGAGCATTTGCCGCGGATTTTCGACGAGTTCTTCCAGTTGCGAAACCCCGAGCGCGACCCGACCAAGGGATCGGGGCTGGGACTGACGATCTGCAAACGCCTGCTGGATGCGTTGGGCGGCGACCTGCGGGTCGAGAGCAGGGTGGGGGAGGGGACGCGGTTCATCATCGAACTGCCGCGACGGGCGCTGATCGAGGCGACGGGCCGACCCGCGAGCGGGGGGCATGGGGATGGCGAGGGCGACGGCAATGGCGATGGCAACAGCGACGACAAGGGCAACGGCAGCGGACCTGGCGACGGGCGCGACACCCTCGACGGGATGCGGCTGCTGCTGGTCGAGGACCACCACACCACGCGGGCGGCGACGGCGCGAATCCTGCGCCGCCACGGGGCGATGGTGGCCGAGGCGCCCGACGGCACGTCGGCGCTGAAGCTTATCGACGAGTTCGAGCCGCATGTCGTGCTGTTGGACATGATGCTGCCGGACATGAGCGGCGCCGACGTGCTGCGAAAGGCCCGACGCGATACCGGCAAGCCCGGCTGCCGGGTGGTCATCATGTCCGGCGATGTGACGCCGGAGCGAATGACCGAGGTGGAATCGCTGGGCGCCGAGGCGTTCATCCCCAAGCCGGTGGACCTGCACCGACTGGTCGGATTGCTCAAGCGCCCCGCCCGCGGGGGATTCGAGGGTCGGGCGTGATCCGGGTGAACCTCGCCGGGCTTTGGACGCCGGGACGGTTGTGGGCGGAATGGGCGCCGTCGGGGCAGCGGATCATCGCGGCCGCGGCGGAGGAGATCGACCGGGTGTGGGCCGAGGCGGTGGCCACGGCGGCGGCCAAGGCGGCGGGTCAGGCGTCGGGTCAGGCGCCGGCGGACGCGGTGGCCAAGGCGGCGGCCAAGACGGCGGCGGGCGCGTCGACCCATCCGGGGCGGATGCTGTTCGATGGGGCGATGTGCCGGTTGGAATCCTTCCGCGTCGATGGGGATACGCTGCGGCTGTCGGTCTCGCCCACGAGCTACAAATCGTTCTTGGCGACGAACCTCGCCGGGCCGGGGAGGGTCGAACGGTTCGGCCCGGCGGTGGCGGCCAATCCGGTGGGGGTCAGCGCCTTGTTGACGACGGCGGATGGGTGGCTGCTATTGGGCCGACGAAGCGCGGCGGTGGCGCACCACCCCCACCGCGTTCATCCGTTCGCCGGGACGTTGGAGCCGGGGGATGTGCCGGATGTGTTCGGGGCGGTCCGGCGGGAATTGCGCGAGGAATTGGGATTGGACGGCGCCGCCATCGGGTCGTTGGCCTGCCTGGGGATGGTGCGCGACGGGGCGATCGACCAGCCGGAACTGATTTTCGCGGTCGATTCGACGCTCGGGCGGGCGGAGATCGAGCGCGGGTTGGACGGCGCCGAACATGATGGGCTCGTCGCCATCCCGGCGATGCGCGAAGGGATCGAAAGGGCACTGGCCGACGCCGGCGACTGGACGCCGGTGGCGCGGGGGGCGGTGGGGCTCGTTGTCATACACAAGTCCGCCGCCACCGGCGATAGTTCCCTTGTCGCGGGGCCGCCTCGGTCCCGTCCGGGGGGACCACCGGGCGAAGATGGGTTTGGAGGTTGTGAAAACCCCCGTTGAGCGCCGTCCTCATCGGCTTGAAATGAAAAAGCGGGGGGCGAGGCGCCCCCCGCGACGTGGAAATGACGGAGGGTGGCCGGTGGCTCGTGTATAAAAGCGGGGGCGAGGCGCCCCCGCGACGTGGAAACCACGGAGGGTGGCCGGTGACTTGTGTATGACAACGAGGGCGGTGGGGCTGTGGACCGCCGACCGGTTCGGTGGGGGATCAACGCGGGGCGCCGGAAATCGCGGGGATGGATTTGCCGATCGGGGAGTGGTTCGATAGATTGGTCGGGTGTTGTTCGCGCCGGGAGGGACGCTGGGTCGGCGGAGACCGACAGGCGGGCGCGGGGCGGGGATCGGGCGCCGATCCCGTGGCAAGGGAGTGCCCATGGCGGGCGAAACCGACCTTCATAGGACGCTCAAGAAAGAAGCCTGCCGCTGGCTGTACCGGATGGGGTATCGGTGCATCGCCGCCGAGGTTCGGCTGCCGCCGTTGGGGATCATCGACGCGGTGGGGACGGGGGTGTTCCGGGCGTACCAGAATTATTTGTTCATGCCGCGCGAGGTGCCGCAGGTCTGTTTCATCGAGTGCAAGGCGTCGCGGGCGGATTTCCTGCGCGATCAAAGCCCCGGCGGGCAACTTTCGCTGGGACTGATGGAACGCGGGGCGAATCTGCGGTCCAAACGCCCGAGGCGCAAGTTGCGGCAGACACTGGGGTTGGGAAAGTTCAAGGGGTGCCTGCTCCAGCCGATGGCCAACATCCATTATGTGCTGGCGCCGGCGGGAGTGGTGCAAAAGAAGGACTTGGCGCCGCGGTGGGGGCTGCTGAGTTACGGCGAAAACGGCATCGGTGTGGTGGTGCGGGCCGAGTGGCAGGAGTGCGCCCGGACGGCCCACGTGGAGGGCGCGATCGCGCGGACGCTGACGGGGGACATCTACCGGGCCGACGACCGGGCGCTGGGGTCGATCAACCGGGAGATCTTCATGCAGCAGCGCTCGCTGGCGACGCGGATCCGGGGGATTCGTCCGCAGATCGTGTTGGCGCCGGCGCCGGCGGCCGCGGAGGCGTGAGGGCGTCTTGGCGGCGGGCGGACCATCCGGCGTCGCGTGCACCGCAGTTCCCAAACGCCATTCCGCGCGCGGGACCCTCGCGGCTCCGTTCATCCCGTGTCGCGAACCGCCGGCTCCTCAACGCCGTCCCGCACGCGGGACCATCGCGCCAGGTTCATCCCGTGTCGCACGCGCCGCCGGCTTCCAAGCGCCATTTCGCACGCCGGACCCTCGCGGCTGCGTTCATCCCGCGTCACACCGGGTGATCGTCGGCAGGAACGAGGCGTCGTTGAGGAGCATCACCCGCCAGCGCCAGCCGAGGCGGTGAAGCGTGCCGCGAAGGTGGGTGATCGCGCAATTGGCCGACTGGGTGGCGGGGAGGGGCGGATGATCGGGGTCGAGGGGGATTTCGCCGCGTTGCAGGGCGTCGAGCAGGTTCCATAGCACGCCGCCATGGGTGACGACGGCGACGGTGGAGAGGCCGGGAGCTTGCTCCGGCAGGGCGTGGAATGCGCGTTGGACGCGGCGGCGATGTTCGACGGGGGACTCGGCGCCGGGGGGCGGGGGGCCGTCGCCGGTGACGGCTTGCCAGATGTCGGCGGGTTGGCCCTCGAGCTCGCCCATGCCGCGTTCGCGCCACGCCGGGTCGGGACGGATCGGCAGTCCCAGGGCGTCGGCGACGGGATGGGCGGTTTGCATCGCGCGAACGAGGTCCGAGGCGATCAACGCCTGTATTTTCGGCCGGAATTGTCGGAGATGGCGCGCCAGCCGGCGGGACTGGTCCCATCCGCGGTCATTGAGGGGAACCGGGGCGTGGCCTTGGACGATGCCTTGGGAATTGGCGTCGGTTTCGCCATGGCGGAGGAGGATCACATCGAGTTGTCGCGGGGTGAGATCGTTTGTCATGAAGGGTGCGAGGTCATCCGATTCGCGGCAGGTCCAGGGTGTCGCCGAATTGGTCGAGCAGGGCGCGGCGCAGGGCGGCGTGGCGCGGGGAGGAGAGTCGCGGGTCGTCGGCCAAGAGGGCGGTGGCGTCGTCCTTGGCGGTCTGGAGCATTTCCAGTTCGCCGGTGAGGTCGGTGAGCTTGAACTCCGGCAGGCCGTGCTGACGGGTGCCGAAAAATTGGCCGGGGCCGCGGAGGGCGAGGTCCATTTCGGCGATCTCGAAGCCGTCGGCGGTGCGGGTCATGGCCGAGAGGCGGGATTCGGCGGAGTCGGTGAGGGGATCGGCGACGAGCACGCAAAATGACGGGTTGGGTCCGCGTCCGACGCGCCCGCGAAGCTGGTGGAGTTGGGATAGCCCGAAGGCGTCGGCGTGGTCGATGAGCATGACGGTGGCGTTGGGCACGTCGATGCCGACCTCGATGACGGTGGTGGCGACCAGCACATCGGTTTGGCCGTCGCGGAACGATTCCATCACGCGGCGCTTTTCTTCGATGGGAAGCTGGCCGTGGAGCATCCCGAGGCGCAGCCCGGAGAGCTCTTTTTTCGACAGTTCGGCGAAGCGTTTGACCACGCCCTGGGCGCCATCGGCGTCGTCATCGTCGATGCGCGGCAGGACGATGTACGCCTGTCGCCCATTGGCGACCTCGTGGCGGATGAGGTTGTAGGCCTCGGACGCCTGACGCGATCGTAGCCAACGGGTTTCGATGGGTTGGCGGCCGGGGGGAAGCTCGTTGATCGTCGTCACGTCGAAATCCGCGAAATACGACAGGGCGAGGGTGCGCGGGATGGGGGTGGCGGTCATCACCAGGTAATGCGGCGCGTGGCCCTTGGATCGCAAGGTGGCGCGCTGGCGGACGCCGAGCTTGTGTTGTTCATCGACGACGACCAGCCCGAGGTTGGCGAAGTCGATGCCCTCTTGGAGAAGCGCTTGGGTGCCGATGGCGAGATGGGCTTCGCCGTCGGTGAGGCGCTGGCGGGCGTCGTCGCCGCGTTTTCGACGGGTGCGCGAGGTGAAAAGCTCGACGCCGACCGATGAATCGGCCAATAGATTGGAGATTGTGAGGAAATGCTGCTCGGCGAGCACCTCGGTGGGGGTGAGGAGGGCGGCCTGCATTCGGTTGGCGACGGCCATGAGCATGGCGTAGAGGGCGACGGCGGTCTTGCCGCTGCCGACATCGCCCTGGAGCAGGCGGTGCATGGGTCGGCCGGTTTGCAGGTCCTTGATGATGTCGAAGACGGCGTTTCGCTGGGCGGGGGTCATGGTGAAGGGGAATCGCCGGGCGATGCGCTGGTCGAGGGTCTTGTCGACGCGGAGGATCGGCGCGGTGAGGCGTCCGTCGCGGAGGCGCTTGGAGATGCCCAGCCCCAGTTGCATGAGCATCAGTTCGTCGTAGATCAATCGGCGTCGGGCGAACATCGCGGCGCGGAGGTCGGGAGGCTGGTGGATGAGGCGATGGGCGTCGGGCCGGGGGCACAATTTGCGGCGGGCAAGCAGTTCGGGGGAGTACCATTCGGCGACGGCGGCGAGGGCATCGTCGAGGTTGTCAGCGACGATGCGTTCGAGGGTGTCGCTGGGGAGATTGGAACTGGCGGGGTAGATGGGGCGGAAGCGGGATTTGGCGTCGGGATCGGGGGTTTCGTCGGGTTCGACCAGTTCCCATTTGGGGTTGGTCATTTGGGGGATGTTGTGGAAGAGGCGGACCTTGCCCTTGACGCGGAGGGTGATGCCGGGGTGGATTTGGCGTCGGAGGTAGGCGCCGTGGAACCAGACCAGCCCGCACTTGCCGGCGCCATCGTCGAGGGTGGCCTCGAATCGCGGGCGCGGGCGCGAGGGGACGTAGTTGACGGCCACGACCTCGCCGCGGGTGGTCTGCACGCCGTCGGTCCCGAGGTCGGCGATGGGGCGCTCGGCGGTCTCGAGCTGGTAATCGCGGGGATAGTATTCGAGCAGATCGCCGAGGGTGGCGACGCCGAGGTCGCGGAGGGCCTTGGCGCGGGCCGGGCCGACGCCGGCAAGGGATTCGACGGGGCGGGCGAGGGGATCGGCGGAACCGGTGGCGCCGGCGGGCGGGGCGCCGGGTGCGATGGCGTTCGCGGGCGGGGCGCCGGGGGCGGGGAGGATGGGCTTTTCGGCGGCGCTCATGGAGGGTCGCCGGGCATTTTCAGTCCGGCCAAGCGCCATGTCCAATCAGCGGGACGAATCGGCAGCCGCAGAGGGCGGCGGAGAGCAATTCGTCCCCACGGCGCTCGATGCGAAGGAGTGTTTGCTCGCCTCGGTCGCCGACCGGCAGGACCGCGACGCCACAGTCGGCGAGCTGGTTCATGAGCAAATCGCGCGGCAATCGCGGGGCGGCGGCGGCGATGAGAATGCGGTCGAAAGAGGCTTGCTCCGGCCAGCCGAGGGCGCCGTCGCCGTGGCGAAGGTGGACGTTGCGGAGGCCGAGGGCCATGAGGCGCTCGAAGGCGTCGTCGAGGAGGGGCTTGATCCGCTCGACGCTCCACACCTCGCGGGCGAGGCGGGAGAGGATGGCGGTTTGGTACCCGCAGCCCGTGCCGATTTCGAGGACGCGATGGTCGGCGCGGGGATCGAGCGCGCGGGTCATCAGCGCGACGATGTAGGGCTGGCTGATGGTCTGGCCGTGCCCGATGGGCGCTGCGGCGTCGGCGAAGGCGTCGAGCCGGGCGTCGGGGGGGAAGAATAGCTCGCGCGGGATGTCGCGGAGGACCGACAGCACGCGGGGATCGGTGATGCCGCGGGCGATGATCTGGGATTGGATCATGGCGTCGAGATCGGTGGGGGGGCGGAGTGGGTGCATGGGGCGGTGTATCAGAAGTTGCACGGGATATGAAGTCACTACGGCGAGTGAAACCGCATGGTTCGGTGAAGGCGGTGGCGGGGCGCCCCCGCGACAAGAAGACTTTGAGTTTGCGGGGAAATGCGGGGACGGGGCGTCCCGACACGAGGGAGGGACGCTTGCCCGGTGGCGCGTAGGGGCCTAAGTTCGGGGGAATGATGCGTTACTCGACCGACGAATTGCGGCGGCTGGACAAGGAGCAAATTTGGCATCCATTCACGCCGATGTCGCTTTGGTTGGCGGACGATCCGCTGGTGATCGTCGCGGGGGAGGGCTTCGAGCTGATCGACTCCGACGGCAGGCGATATCTCGACGGGGTTTCAAGCCTGTGGTGCAACGTCCACGGGCATCGCGTGCCGGAGATCGACGCGGCGATCACGGCACAACTCGGCCGGATCGCCCATGGCACGATGTTGGGACTGGCCGGCGAGGCGCCGATCGTGTTGGCCGAAAAACTCATGGCCATCGTGCCGAAAAATCTGGCAAAGGTCTTTTATTCCGACGCCGGGGCGACGGCCACCGAGATCGCGTTCAAGCTGGCGGTGCAGTATTGGCACAACCGGGGGCGCGGCGGCAAGAACAGGTTCATCGCGCTGGCCGAGGCGTATCACGGGGACACCACCGGGGCGATGTCGGTGGGGCGGACGACGGCGTTCCACAAGCCGTATTTGCCAATGCTGTTCGATGTGTATTTCGCGCCGACGCCGTGGGTCTATCGCCCGCCGGCGGGGTGCGACGATGCGACGCCGGAGGGGGTGCGGGATTTTTGTTTGTCGGCCATGGAGGCGATCCTGGAACGTCACGGCGACGACATCGCGGCGATCGCGCTGGAGCCGGGGGTGCAGGGGGCGGCGGGAATGATCGTGCAGCCGGAGGGGTTCTTGCGCGGCGTGCGGGAACTGGCCGACCGATACGAGGTGCTGCTCATTTGCGACGAGGTGGCGACGGGATTCGGGCGGACGGGGAGGATGTTCGCCGTCGAGCACGAGGGGGTCGAACCGGATTTGATGTGCGTGTCCAAGGGGCTGACCGGCGGGTATTTGCCGCTGGCCGCGACGTTCGCCACGCGGCGGATTTTCGAGGCGTTTCTGGGCGATCCGGCCGAGGGCAAGACGTTTTATCACGGGCACACGTACACGGGCAATCCGCTGGCGTGCGCTGCGGCGATCGCATCGTTGGAGCTGTTTGAGCGGAATGATTTGGTGAACGCGGCGGCGCGGCGAGGGGAGGCGCTGGGACGGATGCTGGAGCGATTGGCCGATTCGCCGTTCGTGGGGGACATTCGGCGGAAGGGGTTGATGGTCGGCGTGGAACTGGTGGGCGACCGCGCGACCCGGCGGCGGTTCGACCCGAACCGGCGGATCGGGGCGGCGGTGTGTCGGGAGATGCGCCGCGACGGGGTGATCGTTCGGCCCTTGGGGGACACGGTGGTCCTCATGCCGCCGCTGGCGATGGGGGAGGGGGATTTGGGACGAATCGCGCGGTCGCTGGGGCGTGCGATCGGGGCGGTGTTGGGGTGAGGTTTTCCTGGGGGATCAGGGAGATGCAACAGCCGGGGCCGGGGCGGGCCGGCCACAAAAAGCGGCCGCGATCGTCGGATCACCGCAAACGGGGATGGGTCATTGCCCCGAGCGATACCACGCGACGGTGGGGGGAGGGTCTACTCCAACTTCATCCGCTCGGGCCGGGCGGCTCACATCGCCGAGCGGTACCAGGCGACGGTGGGGTCCAAACCTTCGGAAAAACCGACGATGGGGTTGTAGCCGAGCGTCCGTTCGATGAGGGACAGATCGGCCAGCGAATGCTTCACATCGCCGGCGCGGGTGGGTTTGTGGATCGGCGAGAGGTCGGGCCGGGCGACGAGCTCGGCCATCCGTTCGGCCAGTTGGTTGACGGTGACACGCTGGCCGCAGGCGACGTTGAACACCTCGCCGGCGAGGGGGGATTCATGCCGGGCGGCCAGCAGGTTGGCGTGGACGGCGTTGGCGACGAAGGTGAAGTCGCGCGATTGTTCGCCATCGCCGAAGATGGTGGGGCGATTGCCGGCCAGCAGATCCTTGGCGAACGCGGCGATGACGGCGGCGTAGGCGCTGTTGGCGTTCTGCCGCGGGCCGAAGATGTTGAAATAGCGCAGGCACACGGTGTCCAGGCCGTAACTGAGGGCGTAGGCCCGCATGAGCGCCTCGTCGGCGACCTTGTTGGCGGCGTAGGGGCTGGCGGGTTGGGGGGCCATGGTCTCGACCTTGGGCAGGACCTCGATGTTGCCATAGGCGCTGGAGCTGGCGGCGAACATGACGCGGTGGACCTTGGCCGTCCGGCAGGCCTCCAGGACATTGAGGGTGCCGGTGACATTGACCTCGTTGAAGAGTCGCGGTTGTTCGACGCTGCGCGGGACGGAGCCGAGGGCGGCCTGGTGGAAGACGAAGTGGCACCCTTGGACGGCCTTGGCGACGGCGGCTTGATCGAGGATGGAGGCGTGGATGAAGTCGGGGTTGAACGGCGCGATGTTGGCCCGGTCGCCGCCGGAGAGATCGTCGATGACGACGCAGACGGCGCCGAGGTTGGTGAGGGCCTCGACGAGATGGGAGCCGATGAATCCCGCCCCGCCGGTGACGCAGACGCGGAGGGAGTCGAAATGGTCGCCATGGAGGTCACGCCAGGGGGTGGGGAGGGGCATGGGGGGAGTATCGGCGGAATCGGGGCGTCGGGTCAATCCTGCGCGGCGCCCGGATCGGATTTTTCGCCTATCGCAACGATTCCGGCCGCGGAGGGAGTCCCTTGAGCCATCTTTCGGGCAGACGGCTGGCGGGGCGGAGGACCACCCAGGCGGTGAGGAAGATGATTTTCAGGTCCAGAAGGAAGCTTTGATGTTGCTGATACCAGAGTTCCAGGGCGCCCTTGTGGGGGGCGATGTCCTCGCGATAGACGCATTCGGGGGGCTTGCCCGCGTTGGCGGTGATGGTCTCCTCATCCCTGAAAAAGATGGAACCCACGCCGGTCAGCCCGGGCTTCA
>JBBSAF010000049.1:0-12393 GCA_038252525.1 Tepidisphaerales bacterium | reverse complement strand
GACTGAACGAGTCGCTGGTGGAACAGGATCTGGCCCACGCCACCTTCGCCACCGCGCTGTGCGGGTGGATCAACACCACCACGCTCGAGACCCGATTCGCCCGCGGGGGGCATCCCAACCCCATCCTGATGTCGCGCGACGGCGCGATCCGCGAGCCGCTGGCCAGCGGCGGGCTGCTGGGGATCTTCGCCGATGAGCGGTTCGAGCCGGGACGGGTGGACCTGGCCAGCGGCGACCGGCTGTTCATCTACTCCGACGGCGCCGAGTTGATCTTCTGCGACGATGAGCATTTCGATCCGTCGCTGTGGCGCGACGCCCTGCGCGATCGCCACGCCATGGGGACCGATGAACTGTTGGCCGACCTGGGGCGGTGCATCGACACCTCCGCCGGAAGCCTCGATCCCAAGGACGACATGACGATCGTCGTGGTCGAGGCGATCTGAGGCGACCGCCCGCGGCGACCGCCGTGTCAAACCGCGGCGACCGCCGCTTGCCGCTCCGCCCGCCGGGCCTACACTGGTCGGCCATGAATCCGCGCACCCTGATCCTCCGCACCGCCGGCGTCAATTGCGACCGCGAGACCGCCTTCGCCTTCCAGACCGCCGGGGCGGCGCCCGAATCGCTGCACATCAATCAGTTGCTCGAAAACCCCGATCGCCTGGGCGATTACGCCATTTTGGCCCTTCCCGGCGGATTCAGCTACGGCGACGACATCGCCGCCGGGCGCATCTTCGCCAATCAGATGCGCCATCATCTGGGCGACGCCCTGCGGACGTTCGTCGAGGCCGGCAAGCCGATCATCGGGATTTGCAACGGGTTCCAGGTGCTCGTGAAGACCGGACTGCTGCCCGGCCCGTTCGATCCCCGAGGCGGGCAGACCGCCACGCTCGCCCACAACGACAACGGGCGGTTCATCGCCCGCTGGGTGGGATTGGCGCCGGTGTCGCGCAAATGCATCTGGACCCGCGGGCTGGACAAGCGGCTGGAATTGCCCATCGCCCATGGCGAGGGCAAGTTCGTGCCCGCCGACCAAGGCGTCTTGGAATCGTTGGCCGCCAACGACCAGGTGGCGCTGATCTACGCCGACGATGACGGCGATCCCGCCGACGGACGGGCGCCGGCCAACCCCAACGGCTCGGTCGGCGACATCGCGGGGATTTGCGATCCGACGGGGCTGGTTTTCGGACTGATGCCCCATCCCGAGCGATATCTGACGCCGCTGAACCATCCGGCCTGGACCCGCCAAAATCCTCCGCCACAGACCGGGGCGGGGCTGCGGATCTTCCAGAACGCCGTCGAACACGCGCGGGGATGACCCCCCGTTTTGAGGCGCGAGTCGCCTGTCCCCCGCCGCGGTTCTCGCCAATGGGAGCCGACACCACGCCGCCCCGCCCCCGCGCCGGGGGCGATCCGCGAAAGACAATCTGCGCTGCAGCGCGGACGCGACGGCGCCGGCGCCGGCGTTGGCATGTTGCGTCGGCGGTTCCAACGGGGCGGCGGCGCCGCTACAATCCGCCGCTCTTTGCCAAGGAGTCGAGCATGGCCCAGATCAAGCCGTTCGCCGGGATTCATTATGCCCATCGCGATGACGTGGATTTTTCCAAGGTGATCGCCCCGCCCTATGATGTGCTGGACGCCAAGGGCAAGGACGAGCTCTTGGCCCGCGATCATCGGAACATCGTGGCCATCGACCTGCCCCATCTGCCCCCGAAGACCGCCGGGCCGGATTCGGCCTACGTCGCGGCCAACCAAACGCTGCGGGCGTGGCTGAACGATGGCACGCTGACGTGCGATCCGCGCCCGGCGATCTATCCGTATGCCCAGACGTATCAACACGGCGACCGCTCCTTCCATCGGCGCGGGTTCATCTGTCTGGTGAAACTGTCGGCCTTCGGCGCCGGGGACGTGGTGCCCCACGAGAAGACCTACAAAGGCCCCATCGAGGACCGCATGAAGCTGATGCGGGCGACGGGCGTCCAGCTATCGCCGATTTTCGGGCTGTTCAACGACCCGCGCAACGAGGTGACACACGCCCTTTATGCCCAGGCGTCCAAGCCGCAGCTTTCGGGGACGTTGGACGGCGTGAAAAACGACCTGTGGAGCGTGACCGACGCCGAGGTCGAGAACAAGGTCATCGACCTGATGCGATCCAAGCCGATCTATATCGCCGACGGGCATCACCGCTACACCACGGCGTTGCAATACCAGAAGGAAATGGCCGAGGCCCATGGCGGAGCGCTGCCGCCGAACCATCCGGCCAATTGGTGCATGTTCGTGCTGGTGGGGATGCAGGATGAGGGGCTTTTGATCCTGCCGACGCACCGGCTGATCGGGGGGTTGGCCAACTGGGACATCGACGCGTTCACCCAGGCGATCGCCGGGGATTTCGAGGTGACGGCGACGCCGCTGCGGCGCGATCACGTCGATGAACTGGCCGACACGCTGGGAGGATATCCGCCGCACACCTTCGGGCTGCTGGACGGCAAGAGCGGGCGGGTCTTCACGCTGCGACTGAGGAATCCCGATCTGCTGGCCAAGCTGGAACCCACCCAAAGCGAGGCGTGGCGCTCGCTGGATGTGGCGATTTTGCAGCGATACCTGCTGGATGAGGTGCTGGCGCCGAAGTTCGCCGGCGGCGGGGAACTGCTCAAGGGATACACCGCCGATCCCCACGCCATCGCGCCGCAGGTGGACGGCACGAAATACCAGTTGGCGCTGATCCTCAAATCGACCCCGCTGAAGGCCCTGGAGGATCTGGGCAAACATGGCGAGGTGATGCCGCAGAAAAGCACCTATTTCTTCCCGAAGCTCGCCACGGGGATGGTCCTCAATCCGCTTCGGTGAGACGGGGATCAAAGGCGGGCGATCATCGCCATTTCCATCCGATCCATCCCCCCCCCGCACCCGGAGGCGATCGCGCCGACCAACGGGTTGTGCGCCATCCTGGCCGGATCGGGAACGGGCGATTCGCCGCACGATCGCTGGTCGTATTTCCCCGCGGCGCCGACCCGGCTGTTGGTGTGCGACGCCGACGGGCGGGGAACGTCGCGCGACGCCGCCGGGGTGATCGCAACGTTCGATTCGCCGACCGCAGCGCTTGATTTCCTCGATCCCGGACACGCCGGTCCCGTGGCGGCGATGAGCGCCGATGCCCCGCCGTTCACGGGGGGCTGGGTCGGATGCCTCTCCTACGATCTCGGGCGGTTTTTCGAGCTCATGCCGTCGTTGGCGACCGACGACCGGCGCTGGCCGCCGATGGCGTTCACCTTCCATCCGCGCTCGATCGCGCTCGATCACCACACGGGCCGGTGGTACGAAACGGTGTGCCAATCGCCGCACGACGGGGACCCGATCGCGGCGGCGGATCGGTTCGACCTCCAATCGCCCGGGCCGATGACCCCGACCCACACGCCGGAGCAATATCGCGCCGCGGTCGCGCGGGTGATCGAATACATCCGCGCGGGGGACATCTTCCAGGTCAACTTGTCCCAGCGCTTCACGGCGCCGCTGACCGAATCGCCGGCGGCCCTCTTCCAACGCGCCCGTCGCGTCGCGCCGGCGCGCTACGGCGCGTATCTGTCGTACGGCGACCGGGCCTTGGTGGGCAATTCGCCGGAACTGTTCCTGAAGGTCGATCCGACGCCGGGCGGGCGGCGCGTGACGACTCGCCCGATCAAGGGCACGCGCCCGCGCGGGGCCGGGATGCGCGCCGCCCTGCGCGACAGCGTGAAGGACCAGGCGGAGCTGAACATGATCGTGGACCTCGAGCGCAACGATCTCGGGCGGGTCTGCCGCATCGGGTCCGTTCGCGTGACCGAGCCGCGGGTGATCGAGACCCACCCGACGGTCCATCACGGGGCGGCGACCATCGAGGGGATTTTGCGCGACGATGTGGGATTGGCCGACCTATTGGCCGCCACCTTCCCCGGCGGATCGGTGACCGGCGCGCCCAAGATCCGGGCGATGCAGATCATCGAGGAGCTCGAGGCGTTCCGTCGCGGGCCTTACTGCGGCGCCGTCGGCTTCATTTCGTCGAGCGGTTCAATGGCGTTCAACCTGGCGATCCGCACCCTGGTCATTTCCGCCGGCCGGGTGGACCTCCAAGTCGGCGGCGGCATCGTCGCCGACAGCGATCCCGAATCCGAACGCCTGGAAACCCTCGTCAAGGCCAGGCAGATGGAGATGGCGTTGGGGAAGTAGACGGTAGGCGGAAGGAAGGTATGCCGAGGGGACAAAAGCGGAAGGGCGGCGGCATCGGTGAAGCCTCTTTCTCTCGTGCGCCCACCCCCTACTTGCCTTCCGCGTGCGCTTCTCTGCTTTCCGCCTACCTTCCTTCCGCCTACCGCCCGCCCCTTTCACGCCGGATGCGGCAATCCGCCGCCGAGATCCACGTCGGGCTGGTCGTCCCGGGGGGGCGGCTGGATGACGGTTCCGCGGCGGGTTTGCTCCTTTTCCAGCAGTTCCCCCACGGTGAGCTTCGTGAGGATCTCGCCGCGCATCAGCCGATCCACGTCGCCGCTGTCGAGCGTCTCGTATCGCATCAGCGCCTTGGCCATGGCATCGACCTTGTCGCGGTTGGCCTCGAGAATGCTCCGGGTCTCGGCGTACAGGTCATCGATGAGCTTCTTGACCTCCTCGTCGATGGTCTTGGCCGTCTGCTCCGAGTAATCGCGCGTGCCCCCGCCGAAGTCCATGAAGCCCGGCCGGCTGTCGTCCTCGCCGTAATACACGAACCCGAGACGGTCGTTCATGCCCCAGTCGCGGACCATCTTGCGGGCCAGCCCGGTGGCCTGGCGGATGTCGCCCATGGCGCCGGTGTTGACATCGCCGCAGAACATCTCCTCGGCGATTCGCCCGCCAAAAGCGGTTTTCATGGTGGCGACGCACCATTTGCGCGACAGGTTGTTGCGGTCGCGCTCCGGCAACGCCATGGTGGCGCCGCCGAAGTTGCCCCGGGGGATGATCGTGACCTTGTGGATCGGATCGGTGTCGGGACGCAACACAAGCTGCACCACCGCATGTCCGGCCTCGTGATACGCCGTCGCGAGCTTCTCCTTTTCATCAATGACGCGGCTCTTGCGGGCCCGGCCCCAGCGCACCTTGTCGCGGCCCTCCTCGAGGTCGTCTTGTTCGATGAACTCCTTGCCCGCCAGCGTCGCGCCCAGGGCCGATTCGTTGATGATGGCCGCCAGGTCGGCGCCGCTGAACCCCGGCGTCGCCCGCGCCAGCCGCAGCATATCGACGTTGGGCCCGAGCTTCACCCGTCGGCTGTGCACCTTCAATATCTCCATCCGCCCCTTGACGTCCGGCAACGGCACGTGGATCTGCCGGTCGAAGCGACCCGGCCGGGTCAACGCCGGATCAAGAACATCCACCCGATTGGTGGCGGCGCACACGATCACCTGATCGTTGGTGTCGAAGCCATCCATCTCGACGAGGATCGCGTTGAGCGTCTGCTCGCGCTCATCGTGCCCGCCGGATGAAAATCCGCTGCCGCGACGGCGCCCCACCGCGTCGATCTCATCCAGGAAGATGATGCACGGGCTGTTGTCCTTGGCCTGCTTGAACAAGTCGCGCACCCGGCTGGCGCCGACGCCGACGAACATCTCCACGAAATCGGAACCGGAGATCGAGAAGAACGGCGCCTCGGCCTCCCCGGCGATCGCCTTGGCCAACAGCGTCTTGCCCGTGCCGGGGTCGCCCACCAGCAGCACGCCGCGCGGGATCCGCCCGCCGAGGCGCTGGAACTTCTTGGGGTTCTTGAGGAACTCCACGATCTCCATGACCTCTTCCTTGGCCTCCTCGACGCCCGCCACATCGTCGAACGTGACGTTGGTGTGCTCCTTGCTGGTGATCTTGTGGCGCGAACGCCCGAAGTTGCCGAGCATCCCCCCCCCGCCGCCGGCGTTGCGGAGCTGCCGCAGCACGAAGAACCACAGCAGCCCGAAAATCAGCAACCACGGAATCAGCGGCACCAGCAGGTTGACCCACAGGTTCTGACTGTCCTCGATCTTCATGACCGCGTTGTGGCGGTCCTGGTAGAGCTTCTCGATGAGGGTCGAATCGGCAACGGTGTCGGTGGCGACCTGAGTGCGGAACGACGCGACCTTCTGCACGGCGCCCTCGACGGACACCGGCTCGCGGAACTCCCCGCTGACGGCGTTGCCCGAGATCGTGAATGTCTTCACCTGATCCTCGGCCAGCCGCTGGCGGAAGACGCTGTAGTCGATGTACGTGGACTGCTTGTTGCCCACGCGCATGAGCATGAACAGCATGATGGCCAGTCCGATGAACAGCACCCAGCCGAACAACCCGCGCCCGAAGCGCAGTCCGGTGTTGCCGCCGCGCGGCGGGGGGCCTTTGCGATTGGGGCGTTCGGGGCGTTGATCTGCCATAAAAACGTTTCCTTGGCTGTCGGCGCCGGGGGGTCGAACCGACCGGCGGTCGGGTCCGGCGCGCATCACCCGGACATGATACGGATTTCCCGCCATATCGTAAGCGCCCCCCCCGCCCCATTTCCACCGGACCCGGCGGTGGAGGGCGGCCATCGCTCGGAATCCACCAAACGGGGGGGCTCCCGGTCGCGCCTCGTCAACGCGCCTGCCTCCACTGCCAACCGCCAACTGCCCACTGCCATCCACTGCCAACTGCCCACTGCCAACCGCCCCTCATTCCGCCGCCAGCTTGCGGTAATAGGTCTCCAAAACCCCCGACCACGCCGCCGGCAATTCCCCCCCGGTGACGGCGTGGATCGATTGGTCGATCCGACCCGTCGGCGAGGGCGTCGAGTCGCGCTGCACGTGCACCTCCCCGCCGGCGAGGCTCTGGCCGGCGCCCATGTCATCCAGCAGCACATCCCGCCGACGCAGGGCGTTCTGGTACCGGTTGGCCGACAAATCGGCCTCGACCCGGCGCATCATGGCGATGGCCTTCATCAACTGGAAATTGTCGTACCGCCCCAGGCGATATTGCATCTGGATGCGCTCGGCGCTGTTGCGGATTTGCGCCTGTTTCCGCGCCAATCGCTTCATCGCCTGCTGCTTGCCCGGCGGGACCGGACCTTCCAAACCCTCGCCGCCCTGCCCGGAAATCTTCCCCCCGCCGGTGGCGCCCCCCACCGGATCGGTCGAGGTGTCGTTGATCTGGCCCTGCTGAAACGCGGTGGGATCCAGCCGGGTCGGCGTCTTGCGACCGCCCTTGCCGCTGGCGGTGTCCTCGACCATCTCCCCCTGGCTCTTGCCGCTGCGACCCTCGCCGGCGCGACCGCCCATCTCGTTGTTGTTGGGCAACTGGTTGCCGGTCACGCCCTTGGCCGACATGTTGGCGATCGGCCCGTCGGCGGCGTCCCAGCCGGCGCCCTTGTCAAGGCTGTCGGTCCAGTTGGCGTTGGTGTCCTCCATCTCGTCGAACAGATCCTCCTCCTGCTCCATCAGCTCCCCGATCATGTCCTCCAGCTCCGTCGGCAACTCGCTCATCGGCGTCTCGAACTTCCCCACCGGATCCTCCATCGTCCACTTCTGGCGGTCGGGCTTGTCCATCAACCACTTTTCAAGGTTGCTCGACAGCTCCTGGGCCAACTCCACGCCCGATTCCTCGAGGCTCACGGCGATCTCGACCGCCTGGTCCTTGAGCGCGCCCTTGGCCATCGTCACCTCGCTGTAGACCTCGAGCAGCTCCTTCAGCAGCGTCGCGTTGGCCATGTCCTGCTCGGCCAGTTTCGAGTAGTCCGACACCTTCTGCTGCATGAACGAATCGAGCTTCTCCTGCGCCATCGTCAGCTCGTCGAGCAGCTTGCGGTCGGCGTCGTCCCAGTTGTCCACCGGCTTCTTGGCCAGGCTCGCGGTCTGATCGAGGATCTTGCGCTGCTCGGTGACGAAGGTTTTCAGATCGTCGCTCAGCTTCTGGAGCTGCTCGCGCTCGTTGGGCATGTCCCCCTTGGCGCCCGTCGGCTCGGTGGTCGGTCTCGCCGAGGTGTTCAGCAACGCCAACAGGCTCTCCAACACGGTCACGATGCGCCGCTGGCGATCCATCACCTGCTGGTTGATCTTCGTTCGCTGGGCCGCCACCAGTTCCGCCGGCATCGCGGCGCACAGGTCGATGGCCTCCCGCGCCGGACCATACGCCAGCACCAACAGCGTCTTCTGGATCGTGCGGTCCTCGGGAGTGAACTCGAAGGTCTGCGCCGTCTTCACCATCCCATCACGCAGGTCGGTCTGCCCGCGCCCGATCACCCCCGGCGCCGAGGCGTCGTCGAGCTTGTACGCCACCGACTTGGCCAGCAAACCCTGCTGATCCTTCAGCATTTTCTGGAGGATTTCGCGGAGCTTGTCGCCCTGTTCCTTCTCCTCACGCGCCAACTGGGCCGGATCCCGGAAACGAACCGCCACCACCTTCGACGAAGTGGTCTGCGGCCCGCCGTCGGCCATCG
The DNA here is from genome assembly GCA_038252525.1 of Tepidisphaerales bacterium. GTDB lineage: Bacteria > Planctomycetota > Phycisphaerae > Tepidisphaerales > Tepidisphaeraceae > JBBSAF01. Next base: position 3,965 of record JBBSAF010000049.1, on the reverse strand, counting down.
AATCCCCCAGCCGCCTATTGTCGCTCACCTGCACCTGCACCCGCACCGATTTGCCATGGACGCCCTGTTCAGCGGGGATCGGCAGGTCGATGGCCAACTCATGCCCCGCCGGCTCCCCGGTCAGGTCCGACTCCATCGCCGTCGCCAGCGGCTGATCCTCCCCATACGCCGTCAACACCCGCACATGGGTCAGCCCGTAATCGTCCTTGCAACTGGCCTTGATCGACAGTTTTTGCGTCGGCGGAATCGACACATCCTGCGTCGGCCACTTCAATTCGATCGTCGGCGGGGCATCGGCGATGACCGCGATCGCCAGCGCCGGATCGGGCAATTTGGCGATGATCTGCCCGCCCCCCTGCGTCAGCAGCACCGACGCCGACGCATCGGCCGACACCACCGCGGCGCCGGTGAAGTGCCGCCCGTCGCCCGTCGCCTCCATCGTCGCCGGCGAATCGGCGTTGAGTTGCAGCATCGCCCCCTGGACCGCCACGTCGATCCCCAATCCCAACGCCACCTTGCCCCCCTGCGCCACGCGCAACGCCGTCCGCTTGCCCGGATCGAGATCGACCGTCACCGTCGTCGCCGCCTGCTTGGTATAGGCCGGAGGCGTGATCGTCACCGTCAGATCCGTCGCCTTCACCTGTTGCACCACCGTGGCGGTGTGCCAAGGGCTTTGCGTGCGCCCGACCTCCAGCCGATATCGCAGCGTCGCGTCCACATGTTCCAGCCGATAGCCATATCGCAGCGAGCCGTCGGTCTGGATCGCCGGCGTCAATTCCACCGGCGCCCGCCCGGGATCGAACATCAACCGCGCCAACGGCGCCGTCGGGCCATGCGCCGTCGCCGACAACTCCAGCGGCTGACCCGCGATGAGCGTCACGTCCCCCGGCTCCAGGGAGTCGATCACCATGTCCCCCTGGATGGGCACGAACGCCGTGGGCGCGAACATCTGCTCCCACCCGTGGGCCACCTGCGATTTCAGCAACACCCCAACCAGGATCGACCCCGCCACCGCCACCCCGCACCATCCGGCCAACCGTCGAAGATCCGTCAGTTTCACCGCCGAATCCAAATCGGCGCCACGCGTCCTCAGCAGGATTTCATCGAATATCGACCCCAGCCACGGGCTGTCGCGCAGATCATCCCGGTCGGCCAGCAGCAGGGCGTTGGTCAAGCCGTTGTGCAGCCCATCCACCCGCGATTCGATCATGCGGGCGACGGCGACCGCCTTGGGACGGATCAACAGCGGCCGCAGAATCCACATCCCCCCCGCCGCCAGCATCCCCACGATGAATCCCCCCAGCGCCACCCGCGCCCCCCACCCCGCGCCCAGCCCATGCGCCGCCAAACTCGCCAAGACCACCCCCACCGCCACCGCCGCGACGAACAGCATCGCCCCGCGCACGATCCGCTGAACCCGATGCCGCTGCCCCACGGCATCGACCGAATCCTCGATCAACAAAAACGATTGGCGGGACAATTGGGTCAAGACGCCCTCCGTAAGCCCCCCGGCATTATATCGCCCTTGGACCCCCGGCGTTGTCCAAAGTTCCGCCGGCGCGGGCGAATCCCCCCCCCAGCCCCGGCTTATGGAACCGGCCCGCCACGGGGGGCCATTCACACCTCCGGCGTCTCCGGTGTCTCCGGCGCCTCGTCAGAACCCGACGTCGGCGGCGTTGCGGGGTCGGCCGCGCCGCCGCCGCCATCCGCTCCCGCCTGGGCTTCGCCGGGCGTTTCGCCGGGAGCCGCGCCGGGCGTTTCCGCAGGCGCTTCACCGGACGTTTCCGCGACCCCCTCCGCCGGCGCCTCCTCCTCGGCGTCCACCTTGGCCAACGTCACCAGCCGATCGCCCTCGTCCACCCGAATGAGGATCACCCCCTGGGCGGCCCGACCGGTCTGGCGGATCTCCCCCACCCGCGTCCGCATCAGGATCCCGCGCTCGGTGATGAACATCACCTCGTCATCGTCGCACACCCCCACCAGCCCCACCACCTCGCCGTTGCGCTCCGAGGCGTCGATGTTGATGACCCCCGAGCCGCCCCGGTGGGTCAGCCGGTATTCCTCCACGTTCGTCCGCTTGCCATACCCATTCACGCACGCGGTCAGAATCTGGCAGCGGTCGAGTTGGTCCGTCGCCAGCACCACCGCGCCCACCACCTCATCGCCATCCCGCTTGAACCGCACCCCCGTCACACCCGCCGCCGGCCGGCCCATCGCCCGCACGTTGGACTCCTCGAAGCGGATCGCCAGCCCCAGTTTGGTCCCCAGCAGCACCTGGTCGGCGCCGTTGGTCAACTGCACCGCGATCAACTCGTCGCCGGCGTCCAGCCCGATGGCGATGATGCCATTGGAGCGGATGTTGCCATAAGCGCTCAACGCCGTCTTCTTCACCGTCCCCTTCTTGGTCACGAACAGGATGAACTGCTCGTCCCGCGTGAAGTCGCTGATCGCCAGCACGTTGGCCACCTTCTCGCCGGGCTGGAACTCCAGCAAATTGGCGACCGATCGCCCCTGGCTCGTGCGGCTCATCTCCGGGATGTCGAACACCCGCCGCTCGTACACCCGTCCGAGATTCGTGAAAAACAGCAGGTAATCATGCGTGTTGGCCACGAACAAATGCTCGATGAAGTCCCCCTCCTTGTTCTCCGTGCCCTTGATCCCCCGACCCCCGCGACCCTGCGCCCGGTACGTGTCCACCGGCAGCCGCTTGACGTACCCGCCGTGGCTGACCGTCACCACCACATCCTCCCGAGCGATCAGCGACTCCATGCTCATCGTCCCGGCCGCCCCGGTCATCCGCGTCCGACGCTCATCGCCGTATTTCTCCCGCATCTCCAGCGTGTCCTCGCGGATGATGTCCAGCACCAGGTTGTCATCCCGCAGGATCGCCTCATACCCCTCGATCTGCTCGGTCACGGCCCGATATTCCTCCACCAGCTTCTCGATCTCCAGCCCCACCAACTGAATCAGTTGCAGCCGACCGATCGCCTCCGCCTGGGCCTGGCTCAGCAGCACCGCCTTCTCCGCCGCCCGCCGCAACAGCGACTCGGGGATCCGCGGGGCGAACGGGTGCTCCGGCGCGATGCGGAACGCCCGCTCGCGCAGTTTCTCGATGGCCTCGTCGCGGGTCTTGCTCGACCGGATCAGCCGCACGATCTCGTCGATGTCGCACACCGCGAAAATCAGCCCCTCCAGGATGTGCCCGCGCTGCTGCGCCTTTCGCAACAAAAACCGCGTCCGCCGCACCACCACCTCGCGCCGGTGCGCGACGAAGTGCTGGATCAGCTCCTTCAGCCCCATCGTCCGCGGCTGCCGGTTGACCAGCGCGATGTTGATCATCGACACCGTGATCTGACACGGCGTGTGCTGGTAAAGCTGGTTGATGACCACATTGGGATCGGCGTCCCGCTTCAGGTCGATCACGATCCGACACGCGTGCTGCCGACCCGATTCATCGTTGATCGCGCTGATGTCCGTGATCGACCCGCGCTTCACCGCCTCGGCCACCGATTCCACGATGCTCTTGCGCAACACCCCGTACGGCAACTCCTCGACAATGACGCTCTGGCGGTTCTTGTGCTGCTCGGTCTCCAGCTTCGCCCGCAACATGATCCGCCCGCGCCCCGACGTGTACCCCTCCACGATCCCGTCCAACCCGCAAATCACCCCGCCCGTCGGGAAGTCCGGGCCGGGCACGATCCCCAGCAAGTCCGTCAGCGAGCATTCCGGGTGGTCGATCACATGCACGATGGCGTCGGCGATCTCCCGCAAATTGTGCGGCAGCAGGTTGCACGCCATCCCCACCGCGATCCCCGTCGAGCCGTTGACCAACAGCGCCGGGAACTTGCTCGGCAGAACCGTCGGCTCCTGCCGCGTCTCGTCGTAGTTGGGCTGGAAATCAACGGTGTCGAGATTCAGATCCTCCAGCAACTCCATCGCCGGAGCCGCCATCCGGGCCTCGGTGT
>JBBSAF010000048.1:0-12445 GCA_038252525.1 Tepidisphaerales bacterium | reverse complement strand
TCCACCACGCCCTGGTGATGGGCGAATGGAAAACCGACGGCGACTTCGCACGTCACAACGCCCAATTGCTCGCCGACGCCCAAACCCTCGCCGCCAAGGCCCGACGACGCGACATCGCGGCCGAACCGGCGCGCCGGTTCGCCTTCTTCAACCGCGACATTCCACCCGATTTGCACAACGGCCCGGCCTTCGAGCGATGGCGCGTCGACGCCGAGGCCGATTCTCCGCAACTTCTATTCTTGTCCTGGGATGATGTCGTCAACGCCGATGTCGCCGATGTCCCGTCCGACGCCTTCCCCGACGAGATATTGTCCGACGGCATCCGCCTTCCGCTCGAATATCGCTTCGACTCCGCCGATCCCGCCGACGGCGCCACCGCGATCATCCCGTTGGCCGCCCTCAACCAAATCTCCGATGACCGCCTCGCCTGGGGCATCCCCGGCTGGCTCACCAACACCGTCGAGGCCCTCATCCGCTCGTTGCCCAAGGCGCTGCGCGTGAAGTTCGTCCCCGCCCCCGCCGTCGCCGCCGCCACCGCCGCGGACATCCCCTTCGCCTCGGGCGCGTTCGCGTCAACCGTCGCCTGGCACTTGGGCAAGCAATCCGGCATCGTCGTGCCCCCCGAGGCCTTCGCCGTGCCCGACCTCCCGCGACACCTGCGGCTGAACCTGCGAATCGTCGCCGACGACGGCAAGGTCGTCGCCGAGGGACGCGACCTGGCGACCATCCGACTGCAACTCGGCGTCGCCGCCCGCAAGACCTTCGAGAAACTTCCCCCCGGCCCGTGGCGCCGCGACGGATTGACCCGATGGGATTTCGACGACCTTCCCGATGCCGTCGAGGTCCACCGCGCCGGCCAAACCCTCGCCGGATATCCCGCGCTGGTGGACGCCGGCAAAACCGTGTCGCTGCGCCTGCTCGATTCCCCCTCCGCCGCCGCCATCGCCCACCATGCCGGGGTGCGGCGGCTCTTCATGCTCCAAGTGGGGCGGGAACTGGAATCGGTGGTCCGCTCGGTGCGCGACTTCCAAGCCATGGCGCTGCACTACGCGACCCTCGGACGCCCCGAGCATCTCAAGGCCACCATCGCCGCCGCCGCCGCCGAGCGGGCGTTTTTCGGCGAGGGCGATCTCCCCCTGCCCCGCACCCGCAGTGCGTTCATCGACCGCGCCGAATCCGCCTGGCGGCATCTCAATCCCCTGGCCGACCGCGTGATCGCCACCGTCCGACCCGCCTTGGCGACCTATCAACGCGTGCTGTCGCTGCTCGACCGAGCCACCGCCCCGCAATGGCAATCCGCCGTCGCCGACCTGCGCCGGCAACTCGCCCGGCTCATGCCCCGAGACTTCGCTTCGCAAACCCCCTGGCCGTGGCTGGGGCATCTGCCGCGATACCTGTCCGCCATGGAAACGCGACTGCGCAAACTCGTCGATCTCGGCCTCAACCGCGACCTGCGGCAAATGCAGACCCTGCGCCCCTTGCAGGACCGCTTCGACGACCGCGCCGCCGCCTGGGCGGCGATCGGTCGCACGGACCCCGCCTTGGAGACCCACCGCTGGATGCTCGAGGAACTGCGCGTGTCGCTGTTCGCCCAGGAATTGAAAACCTCGATCCCCATCTCCCCGCAGCGGTTGGATGACCATTGGGCCACCACCCACCCGCCGACGGGCTGACCTCCGGCGGGCTGATCCCATGTGAGCCGCTCCTCCGCGGGCTGCCCCCGAGGCTCCGATCTCCCGTGAGTTGATCCGCGGCGGGCCGCTCCCCGGCGGGCTGCTTCCCGGCGGGCGATAAATCACGCCCGGACACTCATTGCACATACAGCAAAATATTCCGCATCAGCGCCGTCGCGGCGCCGCCCCGGCCCCGTCAGGGGGACATCACCGGGCGAAGATGGGTTTGGAGGTAGTGATAACCCCCGCTGAGCGCCGTCCCCATCGGCTTGAATTGGCAAAACGAGGACGAGGCGCCCCCGCGACGTGGAAACCACGGTGGTTGCCCGGGGACTTGTATACAACATCGAGCGCTGATCCCCACGCCCTGCTTCCCGACGGGCGGACCTTCCGCGCGCGACGGATCACATCCGGCCGTTCATTTCACATACAGCAAAATGTTCCGCATCAGCGCCGTCGCGGTGTCGGGGTCGTAGCCGATGATCCCGTCCACGGGCTGCCCGACCAGCCCGGCACTGAGGTCCTCGGGGCTATGGATCACCCCCAGCCGGTCGCCGATCTTGATGCCGCGGAGGCGCGCCGCCCGCAGGTCCCCGGTGAGCATCCGCCGCGCGTGGCTGCGATACCGCACATCCTCGATCTTCTTGCCCCCGGCGGAATAGATCGCCGCGTCGTCGGGCAACGGCTTCTTGAGCTGGCCCGCCAACGACGGGCCGAAGATCATGTCGAACTCCGGCTCGATGGAATCGACGAACTCCGGCGATCCGCCGGTGGCATCCACCACGAGCGTCCCGCCGTCCTCGACGAACTTCTTGATGGCCGTTCGCTGCTCCGGGCTGAACTTCACCCGCTGGGTTCCGGTGATGTGCAGGATCTTGCCGCCCACCAGCGGGTCCTTGCCGATCTCGACGACCTTGGTTTTCACATCCATCAACTTGGCGTTGTGCATCACCCCGTCCAGCCTAACCCACCCGCCCGGCTCTGGATCCCAGTTGCCGTCGTACTTCCCGCGCAGCACCGTCGTGGTCTTGACGACGGGAATCGTCGCATCGGGCTTCACCAGATAGGTCTGACCCTTCACCCGCAGGTTCTGGCGGTCGACGGAATACAGGAAGATGTTGGCCATCATCTGCCACAGTTCCTCGCGCCCGCCGGTGAGCTGGATCTGCCAGAATCGGGCCGGATCGCTCTCGGGCATGAGGATCATCAGCTCCCGCGCGCCGTTGCTCAATCCCAACACGATGGGCTTGTTGCGCCACTTGGTGCGGGGGAACTGCTCCCGGTAGATGGGATGGTCGTCGGGCAGCGGGCGGAACTTGCCGCCGAACAGCTTCACCCCCAGATCCTGGAAGCTCTTGTTGAAACTGCGGCTGCGTCCGTCGGAATTGCCGAAGATCATCCCCCCCTGCTCGACGAACTTCTTGAGCTTCGCCTGGTCCTCGGCGCCCATCGCCGTCAGGTCCTGGTCGCCGGAGATGAACAGGATCTGCGAATCGTGCAGATCGTCGGCCGACACATTCAGGTTCACGATCTGCCAGTTGAGATCGCGCTCGAGCTGCCGCCCGATCCACCGGGTGATGTTGGCCACATCGCGCGGGCGCTGGTTCCAGTTGCCCTCCTTGATGTCGGGGCCCAGCTTCAGGTCGTACTGGAGCTTGTTCATGACCACCGGCGCCCGTCCGCGGGTCAGGAACAGGATGCCGAACGCCGTGTTCGGCACCCGACCGTGATCGCCGTCCCAGGCGCCGTCGCCCCCCTGCTTCTCCACGAACCATTGGGACCCCTGCTCATACCAATTGTTCTTGCCGAGATACTTGTACCCGCTGGCCACGCCGATGCGCTCGATGCCATACAGCGTGTACGCCCACCAACCCCCGTCGGGTTTCTTGAACCGTTCCCCGATCCACTTCATGCCCGCCTCGATCGAGGCGTTGGTGATGTTGCCTCGCGTTTGGGCGCCCTCCGCGACCGACAGATAGTCCTGGCTGATGAACAGCGTCGCCACCCCCGCCGCCGTCATGGACATCGTCGCCTTGTCCGGCGCCGACGGCTTGCCCTCATCGTATTTCCACCCCCCCTCGGCGCCTTGGTCGCGCTTCCAGGCGTCATCCACCGCCTTCCAATACGTGATCGGGATCTCCACCCCCGTCTGCGCCAACGCCCACATCCCCAGCACCCCATACTGGCTGACCGAGTGGTCGATCCGACCCCCCTTGCCGTTGTTCAGATAATCATAAAATCCCCGCGACTCCCCCTCGGTCTTCGTGGCGTTGGCAATCAGGTTGAAGTCGCGGGTGAGCGCCGTCTTCACCGAATCATCCATCGGGATCAGATTCCACACCTGTGCCCGCATCCCCAGGGCGTACACCCCCTTGATGTCCGCGCCTTTCAAAAACTCGATGGACTTCTTGATCCGCGGATCCTGCGGACTTTCGCCGGCGGCGAGCAGAGAATAGACCACGATGGCGGTCCGCCCCCCCCACTGTCCGGCCTTGGTGTCAGGATCGCCGCCCTTCGGATCGGCCGCGGGAACCTCCTCCCAGTTGTCTCCCTTTTGCTGGGTATAGAGATAATCGACCGCCTTCTTGATGGCCTCCTCCACCTGCTCGGGGGTCGCGGCGCGGACCGTGCCGCCCGACAGCGCGAAAATCGCCGCCAGCAACAGGCCAATCAGCAACTTGGGAGTGGGTTTCATCATCAATCCTCGCTGGAAATCAAATATCAGTCCATCATACCACGGACGCTGGCCGATCATTCGCCCCTCACCGCCCTTGCCACAGGTACATCATCCTCGGCGACATCATCCCCGCCAGCGACGCCGAATCGACGTGAACCGACAGCCCCGTCTCCCCCGACCCCGTCAGGTTCGACCGGGCACTGAGCAGCCCCCACAATCCCTCCGAAGGCTTGTATCGCACCACCTTCATCTTCGTCAGCCCCGCCCGCGCCGCCGCCGCCGCATACGCATCGTCGCCGTACCCCTCCTCGTCGATCAACCCCAACTTCAATGCGTCCGCCGCCATATACACCTTGCCGTTGGCGATCTCCCCGATCGGACGCGTCAATTTGCCCCCGCGCCCCCCCTCGATCACCCGCTTGAACTGCCCGAACGCCTGGTCGATGAGATCCTGGATGTACGCCGTCTCGGCCGCCGTGTCCGGCTTGAACATCGACCCGGCCTCCTTGAAGTCCGCCCCCGTCGAATGCAGCGTCGCATCCCGCACCCCCACCTTATCCATCAACCCCGTGAGGTTGAACCGCATCATCAGCACCCCGATGTTCCCCGTCATCGTCGTCGGCTGGGCGACGATGTGGTCCGCGGCGCACGCGATGTAATACCCCCCGCTGGTCGCCAGCTGCCCCATCGACACCACCACCGGAACCCCCGGATGGGACGCCTTATACCGCTGAATCCGATGGTGGATCTCATCCGACGCCGTGACCTCCCCGCCGGGCGTGTCGATCTCGATCACCAGCGCCTTGACGTGCCCGTCCGACTCGATCCTCCCCATGATCCGATCAAACTGCCGGGCGCTGTCGCCGGTGATGATCCCCCCCACCGGCACCACCGCCACCACCTGATCCACATCCCCCCCAACCACCACATCCGACCGCGCCCCCTCGGCGCTCCCCGCCAATCCCGCCCACAACAATAAATACAGATTCGCCAACAGCGACAAACTGAAGATCGTCGTCGCCAACGTCAAAAAAATCGCCCGGGCGAACGACTTTTGCCGCGGCGGCGGCGGAGGCGCCGGATACATCCCCATCGCCGGATACCCTCCCCAACCCCCTGGCGGGGGCGGCGGAGGCGGCGGAGGCGGATACGCCCCCCGAGGATCGGACGCGTTCGGACGGACAGGCGGATTGTTTTCGGTCATGGTGGAGTTTCGATTAAACGGCGGCGGGCGCGACATCCCGGCGATGCGCGGCCAATCACCCCGATTATACGGCGCCGCCGCGTTCCCTCCACCCCGTTTCCCGAATCTTGTCGCAACGCCATGAAAATGTCACCGTTTCCCAAATCTCCGTTTCCCCGATCTCACGGAATGATGATCGCGTCGGGATAATCCCCCGCGAACCGCGCCGCCAGCCCCTTCGCCTGCTCATAGGTCCCCACCGGCCCGACCCGCAGCACCGATTGCCGGTTCGCATTCCCCTCTATCATCGCCGCCACACCCATCTTCCGCACCGCGTCCGCCGCCCGACGAGCGCCGGCCTCCGAGCTGAACGTCGCCAGTTGCACCACGAACTGCCGCGCGCCCGCCGCCTCCTTGGCCAACCCATCCTGCTGCGTCCCCGCGAACGCCTGCCGAACCTGCGTGAACGTCCGGTCCGCCGATTCGAACCGACCCATCCGCTGCTGGGCACGCCCAAGCTTATAGAGCACCCACGCCCGCAAATCCTCCGGCTGCAACTGGTCATACGCGATCGCCCACTGCTCGGCCGCCACCGCGAAGTCATCCTGGAAATACGCGGCGTTGGCCAGACTCGTGCGGATGTACGCCTCCAGCGGCTGCGGCGGATGCAGCCGCAGCGCGTCGTTGTACGCCTGCCGGGCGCCCGTGAGATTCGATTGCGATTCCATCGGCGACCCCGCCGGTCGCTCCGACAGCGCCCGACCCCGCAAATACAGCGCCTCGGCCGACCCCGGCCCCGCCGGCGTGCGGATCAAATAAGCATCCGCCGTCGCCATCGCCTGATCGAACTGCTTGCTCTCCAGCGCCCGATACCCCCCCGTCAGCTCCGCCCCCGGCCCCGCCCCCCCCTCCTTGGGCGCGCATCCCACGGCGATCATCCCCAGCAAGACCATCACAACCCCCCAACCCGCGCCTCGCCCTCCGACGCTCCGCCCCTCCCCCGTCGTGGGGGCGCCTCGCCCCCGTCCAGCCGCCTCCCCCTCCCCCGTCGCGGGGGCGCCCCGCCCCCGTACAGCCGCCTCCCCGTCAGCACGGGGTGTGGAGGTATTGAAAACTCCCGTCGAGCGCCGAATCTTCTCGCCGACGAACGCCCCGTCACCGCAAGGCCGCGACGCAGCGCCCCCGCAACAAAATGAGGAATAAAGTCTTCCCATGGCGAACCAAATCGCGCGCCCGACCCATCCGATCTCCCGACAACCCCCCCGATCCCCGATTCCATTCATCATCCCTGCTCCGGCCCACATGGCGTCAAAAAAACCCCTTTGCCGTTGCCAAGGCCAACCAACCCCGGCACACTGCCCAAGTTGTTGTAACAATGCCCCCGCGACGAAGGAAGCGCCCCATGTTGATCGAGCCGCTCTTTTCTTTCGCCGATTCCCAACCCGACGAGATCGCCGTCGTCGATGACCGCGGCCAAGTCACCCACGCCCAACTCGCCGCCTTGGCCGTCGAATGGTCCCGACGGATCGCCGATCTGACCGACCGCCCCGTCGTCGGTTTGCTCGCCCCCTCTTCATCAACCTACGTCGCCGCCTTTTTCGCCATCTGGCTCGCCGGCAAGGTCGTCGTCCCCATCAATTTCCTTCTCGGCGACGATGCGCTCCGCCACATCGTCGCCGACAGCGGCATCGACCTGGTGTTGACCGTCGGCCCGCTGGCCAACCGCATCGTCGCCATGGGCGCCCGAATCGTCGATTTGGCCCAACTTCCCCCAGCGCCGCCATCGCCAACCGACGCCCCGTCGATCCCCTCCGTCCGCCCCGACGACCTCGCCGTCCTCATGTACACCAGCGGCACCGCCGGCCGACCCAAGGGCGTGCGATTGTCCCACGGCAACCTCGCCGCCGATGTGGACGCCTGCATCCAGCGGGCGGCCCTCCAACACCAGCACCGATTCCTCGGCGTCGTCCCCCTCTTCCACTCCTTCGGCATGACCGCCATGATGCTCGCCCCCGTGCGATTGGGGGCGCCGATGATCTACCAGTCGCGATTCAGCGCCGTCGCCGCCCTCAACGCCATCCGCGACCACCACGTCTCGCTCATGTTCGCCGTCCCCAGCATGTTCGCCGCCATCGCCCACCTCAAAAACGCCCGACGCGAGGATTTTTCCAGCATCTACGCCATGATCTCCGGCGGCGAACCCCAATCCCATGCCCTGCGCCAAACCTTCGCCGAGCGCTTCGGCGTCACCCTGTACGAAGGCTACGGCATGACCGAAACCAGCCCCGTCGTCGCCCTCAACGTCCCCCACGACCACCGCCCCGGCAGCGTCGGCAGGCCCGTCCCCGGCGCCGTCGCCCGCATCGTCGACGACGCCGGCGCACACCTGCCCCCCGACCATATCGGCGAAATCCAACTCGCCGGCCCCATGGTCACTTCCGGCTACCACAACCTCCCGGCCGAAACCGCCGCCGCCTTCACCCCCGACGGATTCCTCAAAACCGGCGACCTAGGCCGACTCGACGCCGACGGCTATCTCCACATCACCGGCCGCATCAAGGAAATGATCATCGTCGCCGGCGAGAAAGCCTCCCCGCGCGAAATCGAGGAAATCCTCCTGCGCCACCCCGACATCGCCGACGCCGCCGTCGTCGGCCGCCCCGACCCCCATCGCGGCGAGTCCATCGTCGCGTTCGTCATCCCCCACCCCGACGCCGCCCCGGCGCCCGCGGCCCTCCGGGATTTTTGCCGCGACCAGGGATTGGCCCCATGGAAATGCCCCCGCGAGGTGCGCGTCGTCGCCGATCTGCCGCGATCGCCCACCGGCAAGGTGCTCAAACGAATCTTGAACGAACGATTGGAACACGAACCCAAGGAATGACATGGCGACGGACCAATTGAAGGTCGGCCGGGTCTTCGAGCAAACCATCGAGGTGACGCCCGCCCTCGCCGCCGACGTTCGCGGCAACCCCGGCGTCCCCGTTTTCGCCACCCCGGCCCTGGTCGAACTGCTCGAATACACCGCCGTGCTCTGCGTGCAATCGGCATTGCCCGACGGCGCCGCGACCGTCGGCACCCACGTCGATGTCCATCACATCGCCGCCACCCCCATCGGCATGACCGTGACCGCCCGCGCCGAACTGATCGCCATCGACGGCAAACGCCTCACCTTCGCCGTCTCCGCCCGCGACCAATCCGAACCCATCGCCCACGGCCGTCACGAACGCCACCTCCTGAGCAGCCTCCAAAAGTTCCTCTCCCGCGTGAACGACAAGCTGCATCCGACCAAAGTCTGACCCGCCGCCCCGCGAAAAACCTCCCCCTCGCATCCCCGCCAACCGCCCCGCCTCCGCCCTCCCCCATCGCGGGGGCGCCTCACCCAGTGCCGTCAACATAATGAACCCCAGTTCCACCAAGCAGGCCATCACCGCAGCCGACATGGCGCTTCGCCCAGTGCCGTCAACATAATGAACCCCCTCTTCCGTCGCGGGGCCGCCTCGGCCTCGCCCTGGGGACATCACCGGGCGAAAGCGGGTTTGGAAGTTGTGAAAACTCCGTTGAGCGCCATCGTCATAGCCTTTCATTGAATGAAGGCGGGGCCGGGGCGGCCCCGCGACGACAGGACCAACTTGTTTTCTCCCCCGTTTCCCTCGCCGACTCGTTACGTTGACGGCATTGGGTGCTTCTTCCCCGCCGTCCTTCGTGGCGGGGCATCCCCCCATGCCTTGCGCGCCATTCCCCCCTTGCCCCCCACTCCCGCGGCGCGTAGTGTGCTCCCCCATGCGATTCAGCGAACAATTGGCGTATGTCATGGAACTCGCCCGCTCCGCCGGCGGCATCGTCCGCTCGCGCTACGGCAAGGTCGAACGGCTCACCAAAACCCACGCCGCCACCACCCTCGAGGCCGTCACCGACGCCGACCGCGAGAGCCAACGCCATATCGTCGCCGCCCTCCGCTCCCGCTTCCCCCACGACGGACTCATCGGCGAGGAGAGCGACACCGGCGACTCCATCACCTTCGATTGCCACGACCCCATGGGCCGAAATTGGGTCATCGACCCCATCGACGGCACCAACAACTTCATCGCCGGGCACGGCGCCTTCGCCGTCTGCATCGGCCTCCTCGAGGCCGGCCGCCCCACCCTCGGCGTCGTCTACGATGTCACCCGCGACCAGCTCTACGCCGCCGCCACCGGCGAGGGCGCCTGGCTCAACAGCCAACCCATCCACGCCGCCGGCGACGGTCTCAACGACGCCGCCCTCCTCATGCTCACCGCCAACCTCATCCAAAAAAACAAGTCCGGCCCCCCCGGCTGGGCCGTCAACTGGATCGGGCAAACCAACTGGAAAGTGCGGATGCTCGGGTCGGCCGCCCTCGAAGCCGTGGCCGTCGCCTCCGCCGTCGCCTACGGCGCCGTGACCCTCAACGGCAAACTCTGGGATGTCGCCGCACCCGCCGCCATCGTCCTGGAATCCGGCGGCGTCGTCACCGACCTCTCCGGCAACCCCCGCTTTCCCTTCGACCTCACCGCCTACAACGGCGCCAAAGTCCCCTTCCTCGCCGCCGCCCCCAACGCCCATCAGCGCCTCCTCGACGACATCCGCTCCAATCCCTGACCCATCCGGCCGGTTCTTTTGTCGCGTGGGCGCCCTCGCCCCACGCTGTCAACTTAAGGAACCCCGTCTTCCGTCGCGGGGCAACCTCGGCCCCGTTCGCAAGACTTTACCGGGCGAAAGCGGGTGTGGCGGTTATGAAAACCGCGATTCGCGCGCCCAACTCCGTTGCATTCAATCCTCCCAGGCAGCGAAAGACGAGGCCGGGGCGGCCCCGCGACAACTGCGTAAGCTTAATGCCCTCCCCCGTTTCGTCGTCCAACCCGTAAGGGGACGGCATTGGGCGAGAACGCCCACGCCACAGGGGACCGCGCCGCCGATCGCCTCACCCTCCCCCGCCCCGCATCGGCCTCGCATCCGTCGGCAGCTTCCCGCCGTTCAGATCCGCCCACATCGCCGCCTCGCCGTCCAGCGGGCTTTTGATGTTGTACGCCTGGTACGCCAGCATCTCCCCGATGCGGATCGCCAAGTCCACCAGCCGCTCCCCGGCCGTCCAGTGATCCCCCACGCAGATCGTCGGTCCGTCGATGTTCGGATGGAACACCGCCGACAGCATCCGACACCGCGGCGCCAGCCTCGGATAATCGGCCGTCAACTGGATCTCCACCCGATGTTCCCCCCGCGCCGCCGGCCGACCCGCCGCATCCCGCGCCAGCCCGTTCACCCGATACTCCAGCTCGTACGACTCCGGCGGCTCACCCTTGGCGGCGATCAGACGGATCATCGCGTGCTCCGCGAACGCCGTCCTCATCGCCCCTTCGTCCGCCAGCAGCCGCCGACGACGCATCGACCCCCCGCCCGTCGGCGACGCCGGCCGGCTCGTCGGCGAAGGCACCACCACCTCGGCCCCGCACGCCTTGCACTTGGCCGAACGCCCCGCGAAGGTGTCGGCCACCCGATACCCCCGCCCGCAACCCGAACACGTGAAGTCGATCATCGCGCCATCCACCAATAAACCGGCTTTCCCAGCCAAATCACCGGCCCCAACCACACCCCCGCCACCAAACCGATCGCGCTGACGCCGACCGCCGCCCCCATCAACCCCCGCCGCGCCGCGCCACCGCGCCACCAATGCCAAATCGCCACGATCCCCATCGCCAACGCCGTCAATCCGAAGCTCACCACCCCCAACAGCGCCCCCGGCACGCTCCCGGCCAAAATCGCCCACTCCCACGGCGTCGCCACCGGCGTTTCATCGGGCATCATCGGCGACCCCTCGCCCTCCATCGCCTCCGCCCCGCCCCCGACGCCCTCCATCCCGTCTCCCGGATCGCCGTCGCCCGGCTCCAGCGCCCCCACCTGCCCGCATCCATACGCCGCACACCCCCGATTCTCCGTCCAGCATTCCGCGTGGAACACCAACCCGCATTCCGGGCACGCGGTCGTCGCCTCGGCCGGCTCGACCCGGCATTGGCAGATCGCACAAATGGCCGTCGCCACCCCCGTCCCCCCCTCCCCCAGCGGCGCCACCACCTCGCGCCCGCAGCGCCGGCATTGCCCCCGCAACCCCGCATCCCCCGCCGGCACCCACATCACGTTCCCGCAGGCGCAGGTGAACGCGATCCCGCGAGCCTCCCCCGCCGGCCGACCCAGCGGCGCCGCGCCCGCCGGAACCTCGTCGGCCTCCCGGTATTCGATCCGCGCCGGCCCGATGTCGATCTCATCGCCATCCACCAACCGCCGGGCGTGCCGGATGCGCTGCCCGTTGACCCACGTCCCCGTCCGGCTGGCGTTGTCGGTGACGATGCAATGGTCCCCATCCCGCTCGATCGCCGCGTGGATCCGCGACACCCGAAGGTCGTTGACCACCACGTCGTTGCCCATCCGACGCCCGATCAACAGCCGCCGATCAACGGTCCCGGCGCAGTGGCCCGTTGGAAGTTGAACCAGGATCGATCCCATCTCAGCCCGCCTTCGGCTTCTCCTGGAACAGGAACGTCGTCGAACCGATCTGCACCCGATCGTTGTTCCGCAGCCGCGACCGCCGCACGTCGCGCCCGTTGATGTACGTGTCCCCCCCCAACGGCAGGTTCTCCAGTTCATACCCCCCCCGCACGATGTGGATCGCCGCGTGTCGCCGACCCACCAGGGGATCCTTGAACAAATAGATCGCGCACTGGAGCGACGAACCGATGAACGTCGGATTGCGGTAGAGAATGAACTGCTTGCCCGCCATCAACCCCCCGATCACCCGCAGCCATCCGCTCTTGGCCGCGTTCTCGATCAATCCCGTGCCCAGCCCCGCCCCCGCCCCCCCCCGCACGATGGCCCCCCGCCGCCCGCTGTGGTGGGTGGCCC
>JBBSAF010000047.1:0-12498 GCA_038252525.1 Tepidisphaerales bacterium | reverse complement strand
TTTTTCACAACCTGCAAACCCATCTTTGCCCGGTGGTCCTCCCCGCACGAGGCCGGAGCGGCCCCGCGACAAGGGAACTGCCGCCGATGACGGCGGCGGACTTGTGTATAAAACCGAGGCGCCTCGCCCCCGACCGTGGGGCATCACCGGGAAAAGACGCATATGGACGTAATGAAAGCCGCCCTTGATCGCCGATCTCACCGCCTTTGGTTGGACGAGCGGGGGCGGGGCGCCCCGCGACATGGGAAAAGCGGCGGGCGTTCGCCAGCCAATGGATGGCGGCTCGGCGCGGCGCCCCGTCATTCGCCCCTCCGAACGGACCTCCACCCCGCCCATCGGCCTCCATCCCCTCCCGTTATCATCCCCCCTCCCCCGCCGCTACAATCCCCCCGTGGACCTCCGCCGCATCCAACAACTCCCCCCCACCCTCGTCAACCGCATCGCCGCCGGCGAGGTCATCGAACGCCCCGCCAGCGTCGTCAAGGAGCTTGTCGAGAACGCCATCGACGCCGGCGCCCATCGCATCGCCGTCGAGGTCGAGGACGGCGGGCTTGCCCTCATCCGCGTCATCGACGACGGCGCCGGCATCCCCGTCGCCGATCTTCCGCTCGCCTTCGCCTCCCACGCCACCAGCAAGCTCCAATCCGACGAGGATCTCTTCCGCATCGCCACCATGGGCTTCCGCGGCGAGGCGTTGGCCAGCATCGGATCGGTCTCCCACGCCCGCATCCTCAGCCGAACCTCCGGCGACGACGCGGCCCACGAGATCACCGATCGCGGGGGGCAAATCGGCGACGCCCAGGCCGCCGCCGGCAACGTCGGCACCGTCATCGAGGTTCGCAATCTCTTTTACAACGTCCCCGCCCGGCGCAAGTTCCTGCGCGGCCCGTCCACCGAGTTCGGGCACATCTCCGAAACCGTCGTGCGCCTCGCCCTGCCCTATCCCGACATCGCCTTCACCTTGACCCACAACGCCCGCAAGGTGCTCGACCTGCCCGCCACCACCGCCGAGGATCGCCTGCTCGAGGCCTGGCCCCGCGACTTCCGCGAACAGCGCCTCCCCGTCGATCGCCGCGACGCCGAAATCCGCGTCTCGGGCCAGATCGGACTCCCCGAGCTCGCCCGGCCCACCGCCAAATACCAGCAGATTTATCTCAATGGACGGGCCATCCGCGACAAGTTCGTGCAGCACGCCCTGCGCGAGGCCTATCGCGGGTTGACCGAGCCGGGGCGATATCCCGCCGCCGTTTTGCGGATCGAGATGCCCCCGGCCGATGTCGATGTCAACGTCCACCCGACCAAGATGGAGGTGCGATTCAAGGATGGCGGGCGAATCCACGGGCTGGTCCTCGCCGCCGTCCGCGGCACCCTCCTCGGCGGCGACCTGACCCCCAATGCCACCGTCCCGGCCGCCCCCGTCGTTGAACCCGCGCGGCAGGAGATGCGCCAAACCCTCGCGGCGTTCTTCCAGTCGCGCAACCCCGCCGCATCCGACACCGAACCGACTCTGCTGCCGACGACATCCTCGACGCCTCCTGACGACGTACGGTCCATCGCGCCTCAATACATCGGCGCCGCCGGTCGCCCTTTCGCCGCCGCCGACGGGACGCGATCCGCCCCGACCCGTCCCGCCGCCACCCAGTCGGCCATCCAGCTCCACAACAGCTACCTCGTCGCCGAGACCGCCGACGGCATGGTCATCATCGACCAGCACGCCCTGCACGAGCGCATCATGTACGAGGAGCTGCGGACCCGGCTGCTTCGCGGGCCGCTCGAGTCCCAGCGGCTGCTCATCCCCGCCACCCTCCCCGCCACGCCGCGTCGCAGCGCGCTGTTGGAACAAATCAAACCCCTCCTTGGGCGCCTGGGCATGGAAGTCGCGCCGTTCGGCCCGGACACGCTGGCGATCCAGGCGTTTCCCACCTTCCTCGACAAGCTCGACCCCGCCACCTTCGTCGCCGAACTGCTCGAACGAGGCGAACAGGAATTATTGGACCTGCACGACGAGGAATTGCTGCATGAGATACTCGACATGATGGCCTGCAAGGCCGCCGTCAAGGCCGGCGACCCCCTCACCGCCGGCGAAATCGAGGCCCTCTTGGCCCGGCGCGAGCTCGTCGAGCGATCCAGCAACTGCCCCCACGGCCGCCCCACCACACTGCGATTCAGCCTCCGCGATCTGGAAAAACAATTCAAACGCACCGGCTTTTAGCCGCCGCTGGTGACACCGGCGCCCCGCTCAATGCTGTCAACGTATTGGACCCCCTCTTCCGTCGCGTGGCCGCCTCGACCTCGTTCCGGGGGCATCACCGGACGAAAGCGGGTTTGGAGGTTGTGAAAACCGCGCTTCGCGCGCCGAACTCGCTTGCATGCCAGCCCCCCAGGCGGCGAAAGACGGGTCCGATGCGTCTCCGCCTTTCTTGAGTGAAACGTATTGAACCCCCTCTTCCGTCGCGTGGCCGCCTCGACCTCGTTCCGGGGGCATCACCGGACGAAAGCGGGTTTGGAGGGTGTGAAAACTGCGCTTCGCGCGCCAAACTCGCTTGCATGCCAGCCCCCCAGGCGGCGAAAGACGGGTCCGATGCATCTCCGCCTTTCTTGAGTGATCGGGATCACCCATGTACGCCCCGATCAAGAATCGCCCCGTTTTTTCTTCAGTCCCTCCCCATTTTGTCCGATGTGGGAGGGGAGGTATCCCATGATCCCGTCCGATTCGTCCTCTCAAAACCCCACCGAACAACATCCCGACGATCGCCGCGCCGATCGCCGCGTCCGCGTCGAGCGCCGCCAGCGCACCGCCGACGAATCCGGCTACTCCGGCCCCGAACGCCGCGCCGCCTCCGTCGACCGGCGAAACGGCCTCGAACGCCGTCGCGGCGCCGGCATCCGACGCACCGAGGACGCCCGCGCCGCCGAGGAAGGCGAGATGACCTCCGAACAATTCGAGTTCATCATGGCCATCGAGACCTACAAAAAGGTCAACACGCGCCTCTATCCCACTTGGACCGAGATCCTCGCCATTCTGCGCCAACTCGGCTATCGCAAGGTCCATCCGCGCGAAATCGACCTGACCAACTGCCCCGAGCCGCCCATCCAAAAAGTCGCCTGACGCGGCGCCGGCGATGCCAACCCGCCGCGGCGTGATCAGCGGGAGATGCACCACCGGACGACGACCCGCCCGACGCGCGACGCGCCCGCATGGATGAAAAACCCGACTCTCCGCCGTATGCTGGGTCCATCGGGCCTGTCGCCCGCATCGACCCATGGACGGCAACATCCTCGACCGCATCCCCCTCTTCCACGACCTGGCGCCCGAGCAGCGCCAAGGCCTGGCCGCGCTGTTCGAGCTCCGGCATGTCGAATCGCAAAAGCCCGTCGTCTGGATCGGCGAGCTTGGCGATGAGTTCTACCTGATCCAATCCGGTCGCGTCTCGGTCTGCTATCCCGACGCCGACGGCAAGGAAACCACGCTCGCGGTCCTCGGCGCCAACAACTTCTTCGGCGAAATCTCCCTGCTCGACGGCGGCCCGCGAACCGCCACCGTCCGCACCCTCGAACCCACCGACCTGCTCGTCCTGGGGCGCGACGCTTTCCATCAATTCGTCCGCCAGAACCCAGAGGCCGCCGTGCGGATGATGACCGTGCTCGGCCACCGCCAGCGCGAGACCGTCGACAAGCTCCGCGGCATCCGCAACGCCAACGAGGCCGTCAGCGAGCAAACCACCCGGTGGCACCGCCTCACTGAAACCATCGCCAAGATGGCCTCGACCGAGCTGTTCGTGACGATCAACATCGTCGTCATCGTGACGTGGGTGGCGTACAGTCTCATCGCCGGCAAGGAGAACGCCTTCGATCCGATCCCCTTCGACATCCTGGCGTTCATCACCGGCATCGAGGGGATGGTGCTATCGCTGTTCGTGCTCATCAGCCAGAACCGCGAGGGGGACCGCGACCGAATCAGCGCCGATTTGGATTACCAGGTGAACCTCAAGGCCCATCTGGAGATCATGGGCCTGCACCAGAAGATGGACCGCATGATGGGCCGGATCGAATCGGTCGAGAAACGCCTCGCCGCCGGCGACGATCAGACCGACCTGCCCGGCGGACCATCCTAACACGCCCGTTCCTCTGGCTTCACGCGCCGCGACCGCTCGCATCGCACGGCTTTTCACGAGCCGCGACCGTGGGGAATTGGAGTCTTTACCGTCGCGCCACCGATCACTCCCGATCGCGGCTCGTTGAAAGCCGCCGCCCATCCGTTCGCACGATCAGCTCATTTCCCTGAGCGCTAACCCATCGACAATTCCCGTCGCAGGTTGCCCCCGAGGATCGCGCCGGAGTCCGCGGGCGAAAGCCCCAGCCGAGCGAGCGTGGCGAACGCCATCTCCGTCTCGCGCTCGAGGTTGTACGGAAAATCCAACCCGAAAATGCAGTTGGACGCGCCGATCTGCGCGATGACTTCCACGAGTTGCTCATCGGACAAATGCCAAAACCGGTTCATATGGGTCGTGAAAACACTGGTCAGTCCCGCGAACACGTGCGGTCGCTTGTCGGTCTGCCACGGCGCCGGAACGTTGCTCGCCAAGACCGCGAGGGCCTGGTTGAAAAACGAATACCCTCCCACATGCTCCATGCTGAACCGCAGTTTCGGGAAATGATGGGCGACCTCGTCGAAGTCCAGCGGGTGCATTCCCTTCAACCGATGGGCGTGGATGCCGGTGTGGAAGGTGACGAACAGGTCATGCCGCTCGGCCTGCTCATACGCCGCGAAGGCCTCCGGCGACGCGATGGCGAAGTTCTGCGCCTGCGGGTGCAGCTTCAACCCACGGAAACCCAAGTCCACGACCCGGCCAACTTGGTCGGCCGGATCGCCGAGTCGCAAATCCAGCGTCCCGAACCCCACCAGCCGATCGCGCGAGCGGAGCTCCTCGGCCAACCAGTGGTTGGGATCGAGGTCGGTGCGATCCCATGCATGGGGGAACGGCGGAAAACAAACCGCTTTGGGGATCCCGCACGCATCCATCAGCCGGGTCAGCCGATCGAGTGTGCCATTGGGGTTGATGGACTCCGGGAAAACGTGCGCGTGATTGGCGAAGATGTCGGTGACCATGGGCGCGGATTATACGACAAACGCGGCCTTCCCGTCCCTCCAACGCCCCCACCCATGGAATCCCCCGACCGCCGAGGCCGATGGCCGGACTTTTCGCTACTCATTTCGCGGGGGTGGAACACCCTCGTTGTTAAACATAGGTTCTTGGCATCCCCAAATCATGTCCAGATAAGGAGATATGTAGCATAGCCGTCCTCGGCCGTGTCCCGCGTGCGTAGGCGAATGACCGTTCACTCAGCCGGGGGCGGCTGAGCTACACAAATCCCGGCCGGGCGGCGGGCGAGTTGTGTATATACTGCTCGCTGGCCATATTGAGACAATTCGCTTGGGTAAACACGCGATGCGACGCATGTTGCGAGCCATTGCGAATGTCTCATGGAAGGCCGCGAGCAGTATAACCATGTGGCGGGACGCCCGCGCCACGAAGAGAGCGTCCCCCGCGCGGCGGGAGGGGCGACGCGCGGGGGGGGGCGCTTCAGGTCTACGCCGTCGCTTCGGCGGTCGCCGGCTCGGGTTCTTCGGCGGCGTCCTGTTCCATTTCGCGCTTGGCCTTGAGAATGCCTTTGCTGGCCAGCACCTCCGTGCGGATCTCCTCGGCCAGTTCCTTGTTGTCGAACAGGAACTGCTTGGCGTTCTCGCGTCCCTGGCCCAGGCGGGTGGATTTGTAGTTGTACCACGCGCCGCTCTTCTCGACGACGTTGCCCAAGGCGGCGAGGTCGAGCAGATCACCCTCGTAGCTGATGCCGCGGTCGTACATGATGTCGAACTCGCCATCGCGGAACGGGGGGGCGAGCTTGTTCTTCACCACGCGGGCGCGGGTTCGGCTGCCGATGGAGGTTTCGCCCTCCTTGATGGTCTGGGTGCGGCGGACGTCGATGCGGACCGAGGAGTAGAACTTCAAGGCCCGTCCGCCGGGGGTGGTCTCGGGGCTGCCGAACATCACGCCGATCTTCTCGCGGATCTGGTTGATGAAGATGACGGTGGTCCTGCTGCGCGAGATCGCCGCCGTCAGCTTCCGCAGCGCCTGGCTCATGAGCCTGGCCTGGAGGCCGACGTGGGAGTCGCCCATTTCGCCTTCGATTTCGGCGCGGGGGATGAGGGCGGCCACCGAGTCGATGACGATGACGTCGACGGCGTTGGATCGGACGAGCATTTCGCAGATTTCGAGCGCCTGTTCGCCGCTGTCGGGCTGGCTGACCAGGAGGTCGGAGATGCGGACGCCCAGTCGCTTGGCCCACGAGGGATCGAGGGCGTGCTCGGCGTCGATGAACGCCGCGACGCCGCCATTCTTTTGGGCGTTGGCGATGATGTGGAGGGTGAGGGTGGTTTTGCCGCTCGATTCCGGGCCGAAGATCTCGACGACGCGGCCGCGGGGGACGCCGTTGCCGCCGAGGGCGATGTCGAGGCTGAGGCTTCCGGTCTGGATGCCGTCGATGGGCTTGGGGTTTTGGTTGAGGGTCATCACAGCGCCCTTGCCGAACTGTTTTTCGATCTGCTGCATGGCGCGGTTGAGTGCCGCGTCGCGTGCGGGATCGCCGACCTTGAGGGCCGGACCCTGTTCCTTTTTCGATTCACGATCCGAGGACTTGGCCACGAGTGGCTCCTTTCGATTCCCCGCCGGGGGTATGGGTCGGCCGGCGAGCGGGACGGGTCGCTCGGGTTGCCCGGCGACGGTTCCGTATGTCGGTGACTTCAGACCGCGGACACTCCATTGTGCCGCAGCGGTGCGAGCGGTTGGGACGGGTCCGTGAGGAGGCGTCCCGCGCGAGTCGCCACTGAACTGGACGAAAGTCACCAAATCGTCTGGGTTCAGTGATTGTTAGGAGCGGATATTACCCTTTTGTTCGGGTTATGGCAAGGAAAAAATCGGCGAAAAATATATTTTTCGCAAGTCCAGTCTTTGCCACGCCTTATGGCCGTCGCGGCCCCGTGTGAAGCCAAGATTTCTTGAGCGCGGGGAGGTGCATTCGACGCTGGACCGATGAGGGCAATCGCCGCGACAAAAGGAGTCCTTGCACGCCGGAGGGTGGGATTGGGGGCGACCCCAAGGCGTTCGAGTGGGTTCCAGTCCAGGATTCCTTGCGCGCAGGAGGGTGGGACCAAACCAAAGCCAACTTTATCAGGGTCAACCCAGCATTCCTTGCGCGCGGGAGGGCGGGATTCGGGGCGAAGGGGCGCGAGCCGGCGCGAGGGGGGCGATCAGAAGCTCATGGCGCGTTTGAAGGCGTCCCAGCGGTCGTCGATGGCGCCGCGGGTGGTCGATTGCAGGCCGCCGAGAGTGAAGTCGGAAATGGTGTAACTGGCGACGACGGTTCCGAAGGCGAGGGCGCGTTTGAGGGTGGCGGGGCTGAAGGTGGGCTGGGTGGCGAGGTAGCCCATCATGCCGCCGGCGAAGCTGTCGCCGGCGCCGGTGGGATCGACGACTTTTTCGGCCGGAAACGCGGGCAAAACGAAGGTGTCGCGGTCGGAGCACATCAGGCAGCCGTGTTCGCCTTTTTTGATGACGACGAATTTCGGGCCCATTTTGAGCACATCATGGGCGGCGGCGATGAGGTTTTTTTGGCCGGTCAATAGCCTCGCCTCGCCGTCATTGAGGACCAGGCCGTGGATTTTTTCGAGGAGCTTGGCCAGGGCGTCGCGTTCGGTTTGGATCCAGAGGTTCATGGTGTCGGCGACGACGAGTTTCGGGGCCGTCAGCCGGGCGAGCATTTCGGCCTGTAGCGCGGGGTGGGTGTTGGCGAGGAAGACGTAACGGCTGTCCAGGAAAGCAGTTGGGATGCCGGGCGCCTTTTCGGCCAGCACGTTCAGATCGACCTCGACGGTGACGGCCTCGTTGAGGTCCTTCACATAGGATCCGTGCCAGCGGAAGGTCTTGGAGCCTTGTCGGGTTTCGAGGCCGGCGAGGTCCACATCGCGGCCATGGAAGACATCGAAAAACGTCTTGGGGCAATCGGCGCCGACGACGCCGACGAGCCGGACCGGGGAGAAAAAAGATGCGGCGTAGGAGAAATAGACCGCCGACCCGCCGAGGACGTCGGCGCGGGCGCCGCTGGGGGTTTCCACGGTGTCAATTCCGATCGATCCGGTCACCAACAGGGACATGGGGGGCCTTTCAAACAGACGTTTTGGATTATCAAACGGTAGTTATGCGGTGTTGCCCGCGGGGTTGCGGGTTGAAACGGATGTTAACATTTTTCAAACGGTCGTTGGGGCGATGGCGGTTCAGGGTCGGCCGGGCAGTTGGCGGATTTTAACGCGGCCGGGGGTGAGGGTGTATAACCGTTTTCCCGACAGGCGTTTATAGCGGGCGAAGAGTCGGTCGATGGCGTCGTCCTGTTCGACATCGCCTTGGACCATGACCCAAACCACCGTCCGTTGGAACCAGCGGTCGAGCGCGAAGGGGGCGTCGGCCAGGGCGCCGTCGGCGGTGAGGATGTCGAGCTGCGCGAGGTCGGCGGCCTTGAGGACGTCGTCGGGGGCGGCGTTGGCGGGGAGGTCGATTTCGGCGGGCGTGACCACTTGTTGGCCGTGGCGGCGCATGGCCTCGACGGCGGCGGATGAGAGGTTTCCATGCAGGAGCCAACGCATGGACGAATGGTAGCGGACGGTGGGGAGGGACGCCAATGGATGGAACGCCCTGAATGGAACTCAATGGATGGAACTCCATGGCGGCGGGTTCGAGGGGGGCCGCCATCTCCGGCAAGTCGGGGAAAGTCACGACCCGCAATCCGGGATGATGCGTGGCATTCCGGCGCCGGGGCGGATGCGTTCGACCGCATCACGGAGAATGCGGTTGCCTTGGTCGGGTTCGACGGGGGAGGATCGGCGGGTAATATGGGGGGATGGGACAGGTTTGGATCAATGGGCGGTTTGTGGAGGAGTCGGGGGCGGCGATTCCACTGGGGGATGCGGGGTTGCTGCATGGGGCGGGGGTGTTCACCACGATGCGGGCCGACGGGGGACGGGTGTTCCGGATGGGGCGGCATCTGGAGCGGTTGCGGGGGTCGTGCGGCGTGTTCGCCATTCCGTTGGAATACGATGATTCGCAGTTGGCGACGGCCGTGGGGGGATTGTTGGAGCGGAACGGATTGGCCGATGCGCGGCTGCGGTTGACGGTGACGCGGGGTTCGCGGCGGGAGTCGGTGGAGGGGGCGAAAGGGGCCGAGGGGGGGGCGACGGTTCCCAATGTCTTCCTGACGACGACGGGTCTGACGGCGCAACCGGCGGAGTTGCTCGAGCGGGGGATGACGGTGCTGCTGCTGGATGAGCAGAAGGCCAATCCGTATGACGCGCAGGCGGGGCACAAGACGCTGGATTATTTCTCGCGATTGGCGGCGCTGCGGACGGCGGCGTTGCGTTCGGCGGGCGAGGCGCTGTGGTTCAATGTGCACAACGAGCTGCAAAGCGGGAGTGTGTCCAATGTGTTCATCGTGGAAAAGGGAAGGATGCTGACGCCGCCGACGACGGGAGATTTGGCGGATTCGGAGGTGGCGGCGCCGTCGCGGACGCTGCGGAGCGCGGTGCTGCCGGGGATCATGCGGGCGGCGGTGATGGAGTGGGCGACGAAGGCGGGGATCGAGGCCAGGCCGGCGGTGATCGATGTGCGGCGGCTGCTGGACGCCGACGAGGTGTTTTTGACCAACAGCATCATGCGGGTGATGCCGGTGTGCCGGATCGAGCGGGCGGTGATCGGGGATGATAGGCCGGGAGAGGTCACGCGGAGGATGATGGGGGAGGCGGAGAGGGAAAGTAGACGGTGGGCGGAGGGAGAGTAGGCGGAGGAGAAGCGGAAGCGGGCGCCCCGCGACATGGGAGTGGGCCCGGCGGCGCGGGGGGAGCGGCGAGAGGCCCAGTGCCATCAACGTAATGGTTGGACGAGGGAAACGGGGGAGAATACAAGTGGACCCTGTGGTCGCGGGGCCGGCTTGGTCTCGCCTTTGGATGCAGGGGTGGATTGAATGCAAGCGAGTTGGGCGCTCGAAGCGTGGTTTTCACAACTCCCACACTCGTTTTCGCTCGGTGATGTCTTCCGGACGAGGCCGAGGCGGCCCCGCGACGGAAGGCAGGGTTTCTTGCGTTGGGGCAGTGGGTGAGAGGCCCACCGCCATGGAAATGGCGTGGAGGAGAAGGTGGGACGGGGCGATGAGGGAAGGTTCGATCCTCGCCCGCTGACCGCCATGGAAATGGGGTGGAGGAGAAGATGGGACGGGGTTGGCGAGGATGGGACGGGTCGGGGGAGATGGGATGGTGAGTTATGGGCGATGGGATTCGAGTCGGGGATGTGGCGGGGGCGATGGAGGGGATCGCGCCGACGGGGCTGGCCGAGGCGTGGGACAATGTGGGGCTGTTGGTGGGGGTTGGGGGGTCGGCGGTTCGGTCGGTGCTGCTGTGCATTGATTATACGAGGGCGGTGGCGGCGGAGGCGGTGGAGCGGGGGTGCGGGATGGTGATCGCGTATCACCCGCCGATTTTCAAGGCGATGAAGCGCGTCTTGGCGGGTGGGGTGGTGTATGGGGCGATCCGGGACGGAGTGGCGATATACAGTCCGCATACGGCGTTGGATGTGGCCGAGGGGGGGACCAATGACGTGCTGGCGGACGCGGTGGGATTGGAAAAGCGGCGGCCGCTGCGGGTGGTGGCGGGGAAGGAGACGCGGTGCAAATTGGTGACGTTCGCGCCGAGGGAGGCGGCGGGGAAGGTGGCCGAGGCGATGTTCGCGGCGGGGGCGGGACGGATCGGGGGCTATTCCAAATGCAGTTTCCGGTCGGAGGGACAAGGGACGTTCGAGGGGGGCGAGGGGACGAATCCGGCGGTGGGCGAGGCGGGGAGGTTCGAGCTGGCCGATGAGGCGCGGATCGAGACGGTGGTGGATTTGGCGGATGTCGAGGCGGTGGTGGGCGCGCTGCGGTCGGCGCATCCGTATGAGCGGCCGGCGTTCGATTTGGTGAGATTGGCGGCGGAACCGACGGGGATGGGGTTGGGACGGATCGGGTCGATGGCGGCGGTGGAGCGGGGGGAGGTGTTGCGGCGGATCAAGGCGGCGCTGGGGACGGAGCGGCTGCTGGTGGCCGGGCCGGTGGAGGGTCGGATCGGGACGGCGGCGGTGTGCGCGGGGTCGTGCGGGGAGAGGGTGGACGATGCGCTGGGGACGGGGGCGGAGCTGTATTTGACGGGGGAGATGCGGCATCACGATGCGCTGCGTGCGGCGGAGGCGGGGATGACGGTGGTGTGCGCGTTGCACTCGGTGTCGGAGCGGGCGGTGCTCAGGCGGGTGGCGGATCGGCTGAAGGCGGCGCTGCCGGGGCTGGAGGCGATTGTGAGTCGTCGGGATCGGGATCCGTTCGCGATTCTGTAGCAGTTGATCGGGAAGGCGTCGGGGATGTTCCGGGCGGCATGGTTTCGGCGGGGTCGGGATACATGGCGCGGATGTCGGCGGCGATGTCGGCGCCGCGGTCGGTCCAGAGGGTGATGAAGCGGCGGAGTTGTCGCTCGGATTGGGCGAGGGCGTGTTGGGCGAGGGCGAGGACGGCGGTTTGGAGGGGGGCGTCGTGGTGGGCGAGGAGGTGTTCGACCGAGAGGGCCATGGCGCGTTCGGTGAGGACGACGAAATCGTGCCAGAGGCCAAGGGCATCCTGCATTTTCTTGAACTGTTTCATCAAATCGGCGGCGGCGGGGTGGCCTTGGATTTTGGCCATTTCGAGGGTGTAGCGGAGGGCCTTGGCGCTGATGCGCAGTTCGTGGGGGTCTTGGCGCGGGGCGGGGGCATCGGAGTCGGGGCGGGCGAGGGCGACGCGGTCGGCTTGGGTTGCGAAGGCGTCGAGTTGGGCGTGGAGGGAATCGGCGAGGAGTTGATCGACGGCGGCGGCGGCGTCGAGGAGTTCGCGTCGGACGGCCCACCAGGCGCCGAGCTTGCCCATGATGGCGGGGATCTTGATTTTGGCGGAGATTTGGTCGTGCAGGGATTCGCGCTGGACGGCGAGGCGGTCGATGAGCCAGTCGGCGGCGGGCCGGAATCGCGGGATGGCGGAGAGTTTGCGGAGGTGGGCGATCATGACATCGGCGTCGCGGAGGGGGCCGAGTTGGCGGCGAAGCTTGCGGAGGGTGGCGAGGAAGGGTTTGCGGTGTTGGTCGGAGAGGACGGGTCTGAGGAGGTCGGCGCCGGCCTTGAGCCGGCGGGTGACGACGCGGGCGTGGTGGATGGCGTCGGCGTTCCACCGTTGGAGGGCATGGGGAATGAGATCGACGAGATCGCCGACGAGCTGGTCGAGGTATTGGCAGAGGGAAGAGTCGGGGCGTTGGCGCATGGGGGGGATTATAGGGGGGGGGGGCGGGTTGTTCATGGGAGTGGCGCGATTGGACTATGCTTGTTGGGCGGGGACGGGGGAGGG
>JBBSAF010000046.1:0-12545 GCA_038252525.1 Tepidisphaerales bacterium | reverse complement strand
TATACGGTGGAAATATTACCCCAGATGCGGCGGGCCATTCTTCCAGTACGGGATTATCAGGCCTATCGGCACATGGTGCGGCGGCTGCGGGAAATCCGGCCAGATATCGTGCATACCCATTCCAGCAAGGCGGGGATACTGGGTCGGTGGGCGGCGGATCGGGCGAAGGTTCCGGCCATCGTGCACACCATCCACGGGCTGGCGTTCACGGCCGGCTCGTCGCGGATGGTGAACACGGCGTACAAGATGCTCGAGCGCCAGGCGGCGCCGCTGACCGACGCCATCGTCTGCGTGGCCGACGCGATGGCCGAGCAGTCGTTGGCGGCGAACATCGGGCGCCGGGATCAATACATCACCATCCATAGCGGAATGGAAACGAAGGCGTTCGTGGAGTCGGATCGCACGCGGGCGGCGACGCGGGGGGAGCTGGGGATCGCCGATGACGAGGTGGTGGTGGGAACCATCGCGCGGCTGTTCCATATGAAAGGACATGCGGATTTGCTGGCCTTGGCGCCGGGGCTGTGCGACCCATTCCCCAAGCTGCGGTTCCTGTGGGTGGGCGATGGCCTCTTGCGATCGACCTTCGAGCGCCGCATGGAGGCGATGGGATTGCGCGATCGGTTCGTGCTGACGGGATTGGCGCCGCCGTCAGAGGTGCCGAAATACACGGGGGCGATGGACATTTTGGTCCATCCATCACGGCGGGAGGGCCTCGCCCGCGCCCTGCCGCAGGGGGCGTTGGCGGGCAAGCCGGTCGTCACCTACGGCATCGACGGCAATGCCGAGGCGGTCGTCGAGGGGGTGACGGGTTTCGTGATCCGACCATTCGATCTTCGGCGATTGGGCCGGGCGCTGGAAACGTTGGCGCGGGAAGGCGGATTGCGGGATACAATGGGCCTCGCGGGACGACGCTTCGCGCTCGAGCGGTTCGACGCGGCGGTCATGGTGGAGAAACTCGACAGGCTCTATTCATCATTGTTGGCCGGGCGGAGTATCACTTGATGATGCGACGAGGTTGGCTGGTTGCGGTTTGTGCGGCGGCCCTGGCGGGGGGCTGGTTGTCGTCGTCAATGGCGACGGCGGCGGACCTGCCGGCGGCGCCGGAGCTTCTTCGTCCGCGGATCGACGAGATCGAGACCCAGATCGCCTCGCGGATCGTGCGCCGTCCGAACACCGCGCTGGCCAACCAAGTGCAGTTGGAGATGGAGATCGACCTGCGGGTGATCGCGCGCTGGATGCTGCAACAGGCGCTGGACGCCCCGGCGGGGGGGGATGTGCAGGTCGCGGCGTTCCTGCGCTCCATGCAACTGCTCGAAGTGATCGATGGCTTCCAGCAGACGCTGTCGGAATTGGCCGGGCGGGACATCGCCCAGTCGCAACTCGACGCGATGAAGCGATTGCACGAACTGAGTTTCGCGTTGCCGGCGGGAAAGACGGTTGGAGGGTTGGACGATGTTTCGGCCAAGACCGCCACCGCGCTATACGCGATCGTGCGTCCCGGCGCCGATGTGCGGAAATTGGCGTCGGTGCGACCCAGGCCCGACCGGGCGGCGGCGGGGGGGGATGATCCTTCGGGTGAGCTGTCGCGGTTGGAGGCATCGGCGCGGCAGGCGACGGTGTCGGTGCCGCTGCGCCAGCAACTGCTGGCGTTGTGGGCGGCGGCCGACGAGGCGCGGCGCGATCCCAAGCGGTCCAACGACGCCGCGGCGTTGCTCGAGGCGCTGCGGACGGCGGTGGGATTGGCGCGGGGCTTGGAGAGCAACACCGGCGTCTCCCCCGAGCAGCGTCAGGCGATCCAGGATCATCTGCTCGAGGGTTTGGCGCTCTACATGGACCCGCGCACGCGATCGGCCGGGCAGTCGCGCATCGAGGCGTTGGGGGCCTATCAGCGGTTGCTTGACCGCGTGGACGGACTTGGGTTGACCCCCGAGCAGCGGGTGGCGGTCGGCCCGGTCCTTACGGCCGCCCAGCGCGACCCCAAGAGCGCCGGTCGTCTGCTGGGGGCCTTGCGAATCTATGCCGATGTCGTCCGGCGGTTGTCGGTGATGGACAAGCAACCCAATCGGTTGCAGAACCTGCGGAACGCCGATGACGCCCTGCGCCAGCGCTTTCAAACCAAGTCCGAGGCGTTTCTGGATCTCGCCGGGCGTCGCGGCGGGCGCTTCGACGCCACGCCCGAGGCATTGGAGACGTCGGCCAACGCCCTGCGCGACATCATGGACACGCTCGATGCCATCGCCGTCATGCCCCACGCGCTCGATGCCCTGTTGGAATACAAGCCCAAGAATTACGCCTCCCTTGAGCGACGAATCCTGGTCCTGGCCGCGACGGCCTCCAAGGACGATGAGCCGGGGGCGGACGCAGCGGCCCGCGACCTGCGCGATTTGGCGACACTGACCCGATTGGCCGACGGACTGGCTTCGGCGTCGGCGACCGAAAGTCCGATCAAGCCGATCTATCTCGGCAACGCCGTCGAAACCCTCGACGGCCGGTGGCGCGCCGCGGTGGCCGACCAGGCGTCGGCCTTTTCCGGCGGCGGGTCGATCGACGGCAAGGTTCTCCGTCACATGGACTGGCTGACGGCGGTGTATCACGCCATCTCCGACGCCAAGCCGGCGGAAATGGCGGCGGCGAAAACGGCGGTCCTCTCTCGCTGGGTGGACTGGCGCCTCACGCCGGCGTCGGCCGAGACGGTGCTGACCCCCTATCGCCGCGGAACGGCGGACTTCGCGGCCGGTCTGTTCCAGGGCGCCGATGACAAGGCCTTCGATGAATGGTCGCGCCTGCGTCGGCGATACGCGCCGATCCACGCCTTTTTCGCGCGGGCCGGACGGCATCTCGGCGAGGCCGAGGCGATGCCCACCGGATTCGAGGGACAGGCCGCCCAGTTGTTGACGCCGATGGACGAGCGCGACTTCCAGGCCGAGCGGTGGGGGACAGTCGCCATGACGCTGTGGGCGAGCAAGGTGAACAACAACGAGGACGCCCAGGCCGAAGCCGCCGGCGCGGTCGTCGCGGCGAAGTTGGCCGAGATGCTGGGAATGCCTTATCGGGAAGAGTCGCTCAACACCCCCCGGCCCAACCGTCGCGGCGGCGCCCGTTCGGACAGCCGCCAACCCGGCCGGTCTTCCGGCGATTCGCCGGCGGCGCCGGGGGACAACGGGTTCAACTGAGTTCATCACCGAGGAGCCGCCGATGCGAAAGCCCATCGCCATCGCCTTCGCCGCCCTGGCCATCGGCGCCGTGGATGCCACCGCATCGGCCCGCGATGTCTGGCGCGACATCATCCCCGACCGCTGGCTGGCGCCGTTCGCCGTCGAGGACCTCCCGCCGCTTGAATATCCGGCGTATTTCAGCGATCTGGACAAGGCCCGGGCACAGGCGTTCCAGGGGCGATACAAGCTGGCATTGTTGACATGCAATCGGTTGGCCGACGCCGATCCCGTGGCCGTCGCGCTCGTTCGGGCGGAATGTCTCGCGGCGTTGGGACGCGTGGACGAGGCGCTGGCGGTGCTGGAATCGCCGCACGTGGCGGACGAGGCGGGCGCGCAAGTGCCACGGGCGCGGATCCTCATCGACACCGGCCGCGCCGACGACGCCGTGGCCCTGTTGGCGCGACACCTGAGCATCCACCCCGATTCCGTGACGGGACATTTTGAACTCGGCCGCGCCCACGAGCGCCGCGGCGATCTGGACGCCGCGAGGGACGCCTACGCCTGGTTCGCCGCGCCCGGGCAGCGCTTCGTCGAGAAATGGCGCGGGCATGTCGAGGGTCCTTTCCAAAACGCCGCCGATGTCGTGGCGATCGGGCGCGGGCTGGACCGCTGGGCCGTTTTGACCGGCGCCTACGCCGACAACCGCCGGCTGCACGATGCGATCTTCTCCATGTTCGTGTCCGCCTACGACGTGATCGACCGGGGCTATTGGCCGGCTCGCGTGGCGGCGGCGGAGTATCTGCGCGGGCATGATGACGATGGCGCCGCGATGGAGGAGCTTTCCAAGGCGTATGATCGCAATCCCCGCGACGCCCGGCTCTTGGGCTTGATGGCCGACATCCAGATCGACCGGTTCGACAACGCCGCGGCCGACAAGGCGATCGACGCCCTGCGCGATGTGGACCCCGATTCGGTCCCCGCCTTCCTCCTCGCCTCACGCAACGCCCTGCGCCGAAAAAGCCTGCCCGAGGCGATCGCGTCTGCCCGGGCCGCGTTGGTCCGCCAGCCCCGCAACCTCGAGGCCCTCGGACTTCTCGCGGCGTCGCATCTTCTTTCACCCGACGCCGCGGCCGCCGACGCCGCCTTCGCCCGCCT
Organism: Tepidisphaerales bacterium; assembly: GCA_038252525.1. Lineage (GTDB taxonomy): Bacteria > Planctomycetota > Phycisphaerae > Tepidisphaerales > Tepidisphaeraceae > JBBSAF01. The sequence continues at coordinate 8,235 of JBBSAF010000046.1, read as the reverse complement.
CGACGCCCTCGATCCCGACAACGCCACCGGGCATTGCGAGGCCGGCATGGCCCTGCTCGCCAACCACGAGACCCAGCGCGCCGCCGAGCAGTTCCGCATCGCCGTCGATCGCGCCCCGTGGTTCGCCCCCGCCCGCACCCAGTGGGGATTGGCCCTTCTGGAGGAGGGCGACGAACCCGCCGCGCGGGCGGCCCTCGAGGCGGCCTATCGGCTCGATCCGTTCAACGTCAAGGCCGTCAATTCGCTGCGAATCCTCGATCAATTGGCCGGGTTCAAGCGGTTGGAGACGGCGCATTTCACCTTCGTTTTCGACGCCGGCGACGAGCTGGTCGTGACCCGCTGCATCGCGCCGTACATGGAGACGGCGTTCATGGAGGTGACGCGGGATTTCGCCTTCGCGCCGCCTTGGAAAACGACCGTCGAGGTGTTTCCCGACACCGACGCCTTCTCCGTGCGCACCGCCGGATTGCCGGGGCTGGAGACCTACGGCGCCAGCCTTGGTCGGGTGATGACGGTCGTGGCCCCGCGCGTCGGGCGCACGCTCGGGCCATATAACTTCGCGCGGGTCATGCGCCACGAGTTCACCCACACCCTCAATCTCGCGGCCACCGAGGGGCGCTGCCCGCGCTGGCTCACCGAGGGCCTGGCCGTCTGGCAGGAGAGCGTCCCCTTCCGCTTCGAGTGGGTTCCCAAGGCGATGTACGACCGCGCCTCGACCGGTCGGCTCTTCCCGATCGACGCCTTGCGCGACGCCCTGATCCATCCCGAGGCCCCGCAAGATGGCGAGATCGCCTACATGGAGGGGTTCTGGATCGTCGAGCATCTCATCGAAACCCGCGGTCGGGAGTCGATCCCCAAGTTGCTCGACGCCTTCCGTCGCGGCTTGGATGAATCGGCCGCCTTGGAGTCGATCACCGGCAAGCCGCTCGCCGTGTTCCAATCGGACTTTTTCGCATGGGCCAAGGCCAAGGTGGCGAACTGGGGCTATGACGCCAAGACGACAGTCGACTTCAGCGCCGCCATGGCCGCCGGCGAATCGCGCATCGCCGCCAAGGATTTCGCCGGCGCCGTCGTTCCGCTGGAACGGGCGATGGCGCTGCAACCGTGCAATCCCCTGCCGCACCGACGTTTGGCGGGCGTCTTCCTGGCGCTCAAATCACCGGAAAAGGCGGTCGATCATCTGTCCGCCATCGCCCATTACGAGCTCAATGACAACCGCTACGCCAAGGCCATCGCCAAACTGTCCCGCCAAACCGGACAGACGCGCCGCGCCATCGACTTCGCCACCCAGGCCATCCAGGTCGATCCCTACGATCCGTCGGCCCATGAGTTGCTGGCGGACGTGATCGAATCGACCGACCCCGCCGCCGCCGCCGACCACCGCGCCATCGCCGCCGCCCTCCGCTCGGCCACCACCCGACCGCGATGACGACCGCTCACGACCGCTCACGACCGCGCTGACGACCGCGCTGGCGACCGCGCCCTTGACCGTCTCGACTCTCCGGCGCCGCGCATCCCCGCCGGGGCGGTACGATGTCCGGGGCGTTTCCCGCCGCCCACGCGATTTCATGCCCATGCGATTTCACTGGAACTTCCGCCGTCCACCCGCTACATTCCCCGCGGTCATCGTGGCATAACGGAGTCGCCCGTGTCCTCCCCAGCCCCCGTCGATCCCGAAGCGCTGTACCGGTTGCTGCATGACACCATGCTGCAGGGGGTGGTCCATCAGGACCGCGACGGGCGGATCATCTCGGTCAATCCCGCCGCCGAACGCATCCTCGGGCGGACAATCGGGGAAATGCGGGGGCAAACCTCCATCGACCGCGAAAATGACTGCATCCGCGAGGACGGCTCGATTTTCCCCGGCGTCGAGCATCCCTCGATGGTCGCGCTGCGCACGGGGCGCCCCGCGCGCGACGTGGTGATGGGCGTGCACAACCCGCGCCTGCGCCGGCGGGTATGGATCACCATCGACGCGGTGCCGATCCTCCGGCCCGGCGAGTCCGAGCCATGCCAGGTCTACACCCTCTTCGACGACATCACCGAACGCCGCCAAGCCCGACTCGATGTGCGGGCCGGAGAGGATCGTTACCGACGGATCATCGAAGAGACCCACGAGGGTGTCTGGATGCTCGACCTCGAGGGAGTCACCACCTTCGTCAACCGCCAAATGGCCGCCATGCTGGGACGGACGCCGGAGGAGATGGTCGGACGTAGCGCCTTCGACTTCGTTTGGCCGGAGGACATCCCCGCCGGGGGAGCCGAATGGGAAAGTCGCAAGCGCGACGATGCGCCCGCCCAATCCGAGTTCCGCTACCTGCATCGCGACGGGCGCCCTATCTGGTGCATGGTCAACTCCAATCCCATGCCCGGCCCCGACGGCGAGCCGGTCGGCTTTTTGGGCATGTTCATCGACATCACCGACCGCAAGCGATCCGAGGAGGAGTTGAGCCGCGTCAATGCGGTGTTGCCGACCGTCAACGACAGCACCGCCGCCCTCGTCGTGGTCAAGGACACCGACCAACGCATTGTCATGTGCAACCCGGCGGCGGCGCGGCTCTTCGACAAAACCCCCGAGCAAATGGTCGGCCTGAGCGACCGCGACTACCTCGACCCCGACACCGCCGCCCCCATCGTCGCCCATGACCGACAAGTGATCGAGTCGGGCGCCGCGGGCGCCTTCGAGGAGTCTTTCGGCCCGTCGGTGTTCCACTGCGTCAAGACTCCCCTGCGCGATTCCCGCGGCGAGGTGTCGGGGTTGATCGTGATCGCCACCGACATCACCGCCCGGGCCAGATCCGAACGGCAACTCGCCGATGCCAAGGCCTCGGCCGACGAGGCCCTCCGCCAAGCCCGCGAGGCCAAGGCCACCGCCGAGGCCGCCGGCGCCGCCAAGGACCATTTCCTGGCGGTCCTCAGCCACGAGCTTCGCACCCCCCTCACCCCGGCGTTGGCGACGGCGCACGCGCTGGAATCCGACCCCGTCCTCGACGATGAGCGCCGCGACATGGCGACGATGATCCGCCGCAACATCGAGCTCGAGGCCCGTTTGATCGACGACCTGCTCGACCTCACCCGCATTTCCCGCGGCAAACTCGAGCTCGACCTCCAGGCGGTCGATCTGCACGTGAAGATCAAGCATGTGCTTGCGATGTGCGCCGCCGACATCGCCGCCCGGCGCCTGGTCGTCCAGACTCGCCTGGCCGCCGACCGACACGGTGTCCGCGGCGATCCCGCCCGCTTGCAGCAGATCATCTGGAACCTGTTGAAAAACGCCATCAAGTTCGGACGCGAGGGCGGCACGATCACCGTCTCCACCGCCGGCCGCGCCGAGGGCGAAATCGCTTTCGTCGTCACCGACGACGGTGTGGGGATCGCCCCCGCCTCGCTCGGGGCGATCTTCGACGCCTTCGAGCAGGGCGGACGCGACATCACCCGGCGTTTCGGCGGGCTGGGGCTGGGGTTGTCGATCACTCGCGCGCTGGTGCGGATGCACGGCGGCACGATCCTCGCCGCCAGCGAAGGCCCCGGCCGCGGCGCGACCTTCACCGTCGAGCTCCCGTTGGCCGCCGACGACGAGGCCGCGCGGTCCGCCTCCGCCGACACCCGCGACGCGGCGATGGATTGCGCGGTGCTGCTGGTCGAGGACCACGACGACACCCGCCGGGTGTTGGCCCACCTCCTCGGGCGCCAGGGGTGCCGCGTCTCCACCGCCGGCGCCGTCGCCGAGGCTCTCGAAATCGCCCGCGGACGGCGATTCGATGTCGTCATCAGCGACATCGGACTGCCCGACGCCTCGGGCCTGGAGCTGATGCGCCAACTCAAGGACCTCTATGGGCTGCGCGGCATCGCCTTGAGCGGCTACGGCATGGAGGAGGACCTCGCCCAGAGCGCCGCCGCCGGTTTCGAGGCCCATCTCGTCAAGCCCATCAACATCGCCGCGCTCGTCAAAACGATGCGGCGCTTGCTGGGCGACGGCGCGCCGACCCCGGCGGCTTCGGCTACAATCGCGCCATGCACGACCCCGCAACCCTGACCCTCGCCGCCTTCCAGAGGCACATCGCCGACCGCTACGAGGCCACCGACCGCGCCCGCGGCACCCCAAAAACGTGGATGTGGTTCATCGAGGAGATCGGCGAGCTGTCCCATGCCCTGGCCAAGGGCGACGACCCCGCCAACCTCGCCGAGGAGTTCGCCGACGTGATCGCCTGGCTCTGCACCCTGGCCAACATCAACGACATCGACTTGGCCCGGGCCATCGCCGAAAAATACCTCGGCGACCAACCGCCCGCCGGCCACAAATGATCGCGGCGCGGCGATGGGGGCGTCCGGTCCGCCGCCCGCTCCGCCCCGGCGACCGGGGGCGGGCCTTGGCGTTTCATCCGAACCGGCCCACTTCGCCACGATGTGATTCCAAGGCGCGGCTACCGAGCGATCACGCTTCGGCCAACTCCATGGGGTCACGCCCGTCGTTCAGTGATGCGAAACGGCGGGAACGACCTGCAACTCCTCTTGGAGCAGCGTCGCGCCCCCGCCCCCGGCGAACGTCGCCGAGAACGCGTCTTCCAGGTTGTAGCCCGACTCGCCGTGCTGGCTCAGATCCAGCCCGTCGTATTCGTCCTCCTCGCCGACGCGCAACCCAACCAGCACATCCACGATCTTGAGGATGATCAGCGACCCCACGATGGCGATCACCCACGTCAGCACCGTCGCCACCAGTTGGTTGAACATCACCACATGGTTCCCCTCCAGCCAACCCAGCCGCGCCACCTGCCCGGCCGGCGCGGCGTACGCCGTCGGCAGATTGACCGCCGCCACCGCGAACACCCCCGTCAGCATCGCCCCCAGCGTCCCGCCGGCGCCGTGGACCCCGAAAGCGTCCAGCGAATCGTCGTACTTCAGCCAATGCTTGAGCTTCGTGCTCGTCAGGGCGCAGAACACCCCTCCGGCCAGTCCCATCAGCAGCGCGTACATCGGCGTCGTGTAGCCGCTGGCCGGGGTGATGACCACCAGCCCCGCCACCGCGCCGGAGATCGCCCCCAGCACCGTGGGCTTGCCGCTCTTGAGCCACTCATAGAACGCCCACCCCAGCGCCCCGGTCGCCGCCGCGAAATGCGTCGCCACGAACGCCCCGACCGCCAGCGGGCTGGCCGACAGCGCGCTGCCGGCGTTGAAACCGAACCAACCCACCCACAGCAGCGCCGCCCCCACCACGCTCAGCACCACGCTGTGCGGCGGCATCGGCACCTTGCCGTAGCCCCGCCGCTTGCCCAGCATGAGCGCGCACATCAGCGCTGAAACCCCCGAGCTGATGTGCACCACCGTCCCCCCGGCGAAGTCCAACGCCGCGAATTGTCCGCCCGACCAGGCGTTCAGCAGTCCCCCCTTGCCCCACACCATGTGCGCCATCGGGCAATAGACCCCCAGCAACCACGCGATGCTGAACAGCAGCATCGCGCTGAACTTCATCCGCTCGGCATACGCCCCGCAGATCAGCGCGGGGGTGATGATGGCGAACATGAGCTGGTAGATCATCCACAGCGAATGCGGGATCGTCGGCGCGTATTCCGCCGGCGCCGCCCCCACCTCGCGCAGGAACGCGAATCGTAATCCCCCGATGAAGCTGTTGCCGGCGTCGAACGCCAGGCTGTAGCCGATCACGGCCCACACCACGCTCACCACCGACATCAGGATGAAGCTCTGCATCATCGTGGCCAGCACGTTCTTGCGACGCACCAGCCCGCCATAGAACAAGGCCAGCCCCGGCCCGGTCATCATGAGCACCAGCGCCGCGCTGGTCATCATCCAGGCGGTGTCGCCGGCGCTGAGGTTCGACAGCGGCAGCATCTCGACGGGTTGGACCGCCGCCGCGTGGACCGGGCTTCCACCCGCCAGCAGCATCAACGCGAACAGGAACATCGGCGTCGCGCGGGACGCCAAAAGGCGACGGAGCATGGTGGATTCCTTTCGATCGCCATGACGGGGCTTCAATCCGCGAGGCGGGTGACGGTGGCAGCGCCGGCGAGGTTGGGCGCCGACATTGGGTTGGACGACAACGCTGAAACGCCCGCGGTCCGGGCACCGGCGCTTCGACCCCGATCCCTCATGCCGAGCGGTGATCGGCGGGCGGGGCGTCGCGCGGAAATACTTATGGTGAAAAGACTTACAATGCCTGCTCGTCGCGCTCGCCGGTGCGGATGCGGACGGCTTGGCTCACCGGGGTCACGAAAATCTTCCCGTCCCCCACCTCGCCGGTGCGCGCGGCCTCGACGATCGAGTCCACCGCCTTCTGGCAATCCTCGGTCTTCACGCAAATCTTCAGCAGCACCTTCGGCACGAATCCCACATCCATCTTGGCGCCGCGATACCGTTCGGTGTGGCCCATCTGACGCCCAAAACCCTTGCATTCGACGGCGGTCACGCCCAGCAGCCCGATCTTCGCCAGCGCCGTCTTCACGGCGTCGAGCTTGTGGGGCTTGATGATGGCTTCGATCATTTGCATCGCAGGCTCCTATGGATGGGGCGCATCGCCCGGGCCGACGCGCCATGTGGCAACCAGGAACGGTTCTTGACGAAGCTCGCCAAATCTCGACCGTCCTTCCCTGACCCCCCAATACAAGCGATGTGCCAAAGGGGATTCCACCGAGCCGAACCGCGTTTTCAATGCCGTCAGAAGGGTTTTCCCGGAATCGTCGATATGAAGGGCATGGGCGGCGTCCCCCGTCACTGCCCAAAGCGCGCGCACTCCGCCGTGCATTCGCCCTCGTCGCCCAAATATTCAGCAGACCTCGTCCAGCACCGACTCGGCCACGAAGATCGGCACCATCGACGCGATCCCCAGCGCGATGGCATCCGAGGGCCTCGAATCGACCTCGATGATCTTCCCGTCGCGACGGATGTGCAACGCCGCGTAAAAGGTGTGGTCCCGCAACGCCGTGATCTCGATGCGTTCCAGCGTCCCCCCCAGCCGCTCGATGGTGTCGGCCAGCAGATCGTGGGTGAGCGGACGCGGCGGGGTCTCGCCGTTGAGCCGCCGGCTGATGGCATACGCCTCACCCGACCCGATCACGATCGGAACCTGGCGCTCCCCGTCGATCTCCTTCAAAACGATGATCTGCTGCTCCTTCATCTCGCTGATGACGATGCGCGACAATTCCATTTGGATCGGCATGGTGACGCTCCCGGTGAGTTCCCAGTCTACCCGATGGGCGCCCGTTCGTCAGTCACCGAGTTGCACACCAAGTTGCGGGTTTCCCCATGATTCCGCGATCGTCGCCGCCCCCATTGAGCCGCCCCTCCCATGGTCGCCGCCCCATTTTCCAATCCACCGTCCCCCGCCTACCATGGCCACCATGGGCAAGCGATTCGGGCGGATGCGATTGGGAATGATCCTGGGGTTGGCGGGGCTGATCGTCCTGACCGTCGCCGCGGGCTGGGCGACGCTCCAATACCTCCGCCCCAAGGTCATCGTGACCCATCCGGCCCAAGGCCCGGTCGTGCAGGCGTTCTACGCGACCGGCACCGTCTTTCCCCGACGCGATTACCCCATCCGCAGCAACATCGCCGGCGTCATCACGCAACTCAAGGTGGACAAGGGGGATGCGGTCAAGTCCGGGGCGATTCTGGCCGTCATCGAAGACCCGGAGCTCACCTTCAAGAGCCGACAAGCCTTGGCCGAACTTGAACAGCGCCAAAAGCTCGCCGACGACAAGACCTCGCCGGTCCTGGCCGAATACGACGCCAAGATCGACGCCGCGCAGGCCCTCTTGGGCATCGCCAACCGCGAATACAAGCGGGTGGCGTCCCTGCTGGAGAACAACGCCGGATCCGCCACCGATCTCGACCGTGCCTTGGACCGCCTCCAGCAAGTCACCAGCGACTTGGCCACCCTCAAGGCCCAGCGGGCCAAGTCGGTGTTGGAACTCAAACGCGACCTCGACGTGGCCGGGGCCGCCGTGGACATCGCCCGCTGGAACCTCGACCAACAGAGCCTCCAAAGCCCCGTCGATGGCGTGGTTCTCGACCGCCCCCGGTCCCTCGGCACGCGGGTCGCCATCAACGACGCCCTCATGACCGTCGCCGACATCGCCCCGTCCAACCTCGTCATGCGGGCGGCGGTCGATGAGGAGGACAAAAACAAGCTCCGCGTTGGCCAAGAGGTGCGCATGACCCTCTACTCCTTCGAGGGCAAGGTGTTTTCCGGGACCGTCTCACGGATTTATGACCGGGCCGACG